>JBDNIM010000073.1:0-5699 GCA_041688295.1 Bacteroidia bacterium | reverse complement strand
TCTTTTAAAGACTCTATTTCATCTTTAATATCATCGGCATAATCTTTTAGTTTAAACAAATCGTAATTTCCGGCCACATTCACTTGCATAATTGGAAATTCTGAAAAGGCAATTTCTTGCACCACAGGGTCATTTTTTAAATCATTTGGCAAATCGCTTTTTGCTTTGTCAACCGCATCGCTCACTTTTTGTTTGGCAATATCTGGGCTAATGTCTGTTGTAAATTCTACAATAACAGCACTAAAATCTTGGATAGAACTGCTAGTTACTTTCTTAACACCCGACAAGGCTTTCACTTGTTTCTCTATTGGTTTGGTTATTAAATTTTCAACATCAGAGGGTGTGGTTCCTGGGTGAATAGTGCTTATATAAATGGTAGGTACTACAATATCTGGAAATTGTTCTTTTGGTAAACTATTAAAAATACTATAACCCATTAAAGTAATAATAATACTGAAAATATAAACCGCAGTTCTGTTTTCAATACACCAACTTGTAAACTTAAATTCTTTAAATTTTGACATGTTTGTTTTATTTAGAAACTTTTACTTCTTCGCCTTCCAACAAATCTTCTCCACCCATAACAATAATTTTATCGCCAATTGCCAATCCTTCATTTATGATAATCTTATCGCCATAAGATTCTCCAGTTTTTACCACTCTAACAACTGCATTTAGTTTTCCATTGTTTAAAACGGCTACCATGACTGTTTGTTGGCCATTGCCCGATTTTTGAACCAGGTTTAATGGTATTGAGATAACCTCTTTGTAATTTATATCATTTACAGAAATTTTTGCTACCAAATTTGGCCTAAGGTTTTTTATGTTTGCTGGCACCGTAACCTCTATTTCAAAAGTTCTGCTAGATGAAGTTACATTTAATGCTGCATATTTAATAACAGACTCGAATTGTAAATTCAAATCAGGAATTGAGACATTCACTTTGTCTCCTTTTTTCACTTTATTGGCATAAGCATCGGCAACTTTTGCAACAATTTTAAGGTTGTTCATATTGACAACTCTAACACCTCCCATTCCTGGCGCAGCACTTTCGCCTACCTTCAAGTTCACTTTATCAACAATGCCCGCAAATGGCGCAACAATGCGGCTCAACGCAATTTGAGACATCGTGGTTGACTTTCTTTTTTCTAAAGATTCCTTGTTATTTTTAGCTTGTAAGTATTGAATTTCGGTGCCAATGTTTTGGTCCCATAATCTTTTCTGTTTTTCAAAAATTATATTTGCCAAACTCATTTGATTTTCTAATTCTTGTAAACTAGTTGTTGATACCGAATTATCTAATTGAACAAGCAATTGTCCTGCAGAAACTTGTTGTCCTTCTGTTACAAAAACGCCTGTTACCAAGCCTCCCATTTTTGGGTTAACCATCACATTATTAACACTTTCTAGGTCGCCTTGGAGATCTATATAATGGCTAAATAAACCTGTTTTTATTTCTTCAATGTTTACTATTTTAGATTTAGAAGCTTTTGTTGCAGTATCAATTAAAGATATTTCTTTTTCTAAAACATCAATTTTAGATGCAATGGTTTTTGCTTCGTTTTTTAACTCGCTAAGTTCTTTTTTCTTTTTTTCTAATTCATTTGATTTGCAAGCAACCACAAATGTTAAAAAAGCGATCATGTATATTATTTGTTTCATTTTTATTATTTAAAGTATTTGTTATTCAAAAAAGTTTTATATTTTTATGTCTGTTCCTATCGCCACTTGAAAATCTAGTTTTGCAACTAACAAATCGTACAAAGCATTAAAATAATTGGTTTGACTGGTTTTTAAATCTTGGTTGGCTGTTATTAATTCCAAATTGCTACCCACTCCTTCTTTATATTTTATATTAGTTATATTTAAGATTTTTTCAGCTAACTTTAAATTTTCTTTTTGTTGTTCCACTAATTCCAACGAAAGTAAATACCTCATTTTTGTTTGGCTAACCTCAAGATTAATGTAGTTTTCTATATTGTTTAGGTTGTTTTGTGTTTTTAATGCCTCAATTTTTGCTTTTTGTATTTTTGCATCGTTCACAAAACCATTGAATATTGGGACATTTAATTGAATGCCGATATTAGCACTCTCAAACCAATTATTTCGACTATAATCAATTTTTTCGCCAAAATTTGCTTGGCTGTAATTTACAGCACCGGCTAGATTGGGATACTTTCCAAATTGAAATCTTTTGATATTATAGTTGTTCAAAACTTGCTGTTGTTTCAAAATTTGATAATCTGTTCTTCCTGTTAGGTTAGCTTTATTCAAAGTAGTGTCCGAGTCTAAAAACTGTTTATTTAATGATTCTATATTGTCTGTTATTTTTATAGGTTTTTCCTGAGCCAATCCCATTTTGGCTTTCAATAAACCTAAAGATATTTGATAATTATCCAATAATTGCTTTTTGCTAACCCCTAAATTATTGAGCTGCAATTGCATTCTATCAACATCCAAGCTTTCAATAAAACCCTCTTTATTTAAAGCTTTTAATTCATTCAATGTTTTTTTCAAAGTATTATAACTTGTATTCAATAGACCAATATTTTCTTGAGCTATTAGCGCCATAAAATATGTTTTGGCAATGTCTATTTTAATGTCAGATTCAGTTTTAGAAGCCATTTTTCTAGACATTTCTGTAAATTCCTTGGCAGCCTTTAATCCTAAAAAATAGCTGCCATCTAACATCAACCAACTAAGATTTAATCCAGATTGGGTTGTATATTTATTGCCCACACGGATTGGTGTGTTTACACCATTGATTGGAAACACAAAAACGGGTTTCAGAATATTATCTTGAAACTGAACAGTGCCATTCAAATGTGGAATGCCTATAGATTTTACCTCCTTTACAGTCTCGTTGGCAATGGCCAAATCTGCATAAGCATTTTTTACATTAGCATTATTTGCAATGGCAAATTCTAAGGCCTGTTTCAATGAAAAAGACATCGTGTCTCCGTTTTGCGAAAAGTTTTTTAAAGGCAAAGCAAAAACAGCAATTGCCAAAAGGACTATTTTAGATATTTTGTGTGTCATTGGTTTTAATTTTTATTATATGGAGTAATTAGCTTTTTTCCTTCTTCTGTGCTTATTGCGTTTAAATGATAAACAATCAAGTATTGGTATTTTACCTGAAAACTTGTTTTTGTCAAAATTTCAATTTCTGGATTCAAACATTGGTCAATTAAACCCATATAAAATCCTGCGGTAAGTTCCAAATCTATATCAGAACGAAACAGATTTTGTTCGATGCCTAGTTTAAGGTTTTCTATCACTTGTTTGACCATCATTTGCTCCCTGTGTTCTTTGAATATGGCATAACTATCGGGGTGGTATTTTTTCAAATCATAAATCAGGGCAGGGTTTACATCTTTATGTAATGAAATCATCATTTCTGCAACATTAATAATTTGGCTGATTGCATTTTCCTTTTCTTTCATTATACCATCACAAATAGCATAAACAATGCCTAAATGCAAGGTAATTGTTTTTTGAACCAAATCATTTTTATCTTTTACATAAAGATACAATGTTTTTTTGGATATGCTCAATTCTTTGGCAACATCATCCATGGTTATGGACTTAATTCCATATTTCATGAATAGTTTTTCGGTTGCGTTGCAAATTTTTTGTAGCATTTTTTTGAGGGTACAAAGAAAACTAAAAAACTTTGGAAACAAAAATCATACTCAAAGTTTCCATCGATATTATTTGATGTTTAGTCCGATGAATATTTGGGTTAAAGCAATTGTTTCCAAGTGCCTTTCTCTAAGTTGTATTTTATTGTAGATGGCAAAGCTTTAAACCAGTATGTACTTAGTTCGGTAGCAAAGCTAGGCTGCATATAGCAATTTATGGTGCACCCTTGACATTTTTCATGCTTTCCTTCTTGTTTTATTAAGGATTGCGTTGTTTTGCTTGTCCATAATTCTAGCAAATTGTTGTTTATTGGCAAATGCTCTAAACCCAAGTGATAACATGGTAACACTAATTCGTTTTGAGGCGATATGACAATTGTGGTACTGCCGGCCCTGCAAACAGGTTTTTTTATTTGATTGCCTCCATTTTTTCTTAGTTCAATGAAACCTTGGTTCAAATAAACCAACTTTTTTTTGCCCCACTGTTCTAAAATATCCAAATCTTGTGGACTAAGGTTTGCGCCAACATCATTGTATTCAAACACAGGATTTAAAATTAACATCAATTTATTTCGCAAACAATATTTTTCATAAACCTCCTGAATTTGATGGATGTTATGGCTAAAAACTGTAAAGAGAATATCGGGTCTTTCGTTTAGATTTAAAGCAACTGCAATTGATTCTTCAAATTTATCAAACAGTTTAACGCCTCTGCTTTGGTTATGTTCTTCGGCATTTGGCGAGTCTAAAGAGAAATGCAGCATGTCTATCAAACCGCTTAATTTCATTGCTTGTTTCGGGTATAATAGCGCGTTTGTGGTTACGGTTGTAATGAAACCCATTTTTTTTGCCAATTTCAAAAGCTCAGGCAGTTGACGGTGTAGCAAAGGCTCTCCGCCCGTAAAATCAATGACTTTTACCCCTAATGTTTTAAGGTCTTTAAAGTTTTGCTCCGCATTTTCTAGGGTAATATAGGGCGAAGGTTTTTCCCAAATATCGCAAAAAGAACACTTCGCATTGCAGCGATAGGTAACATAATAGTTGCACAATACGGGTTTGCTATTGAGTATTATTCCCATTAATATCCGCCCTCATATTTTCTAATAAACCATTCTATTCCTAGCAGAATTACAACTATAAAAAATAACAATTTCAAATTTATAAGTTCTTGAATGCTTTTTTCTAATTTAGAGACATTGCCAATTGATTTGTTTTTCAAAATGGTTTGTTTCAGCGATTCCAAAGCGTTGTCGTTAAAAAACTGTCCGTTATTTTTATTCGCCAACTCTCTTAAAAAAGCAAAATCGGCTGTTGTGTTTAGCAATTCATTTTGCAAAGGATTAATAATAATTTTACCGCTAATTTTATCGTTCTCTCCTGAGGCTTTTCCTTCATATTTATAAATGCCTGCATTCAAAACGCCTAAATCCAAAGCGTAGCTTTTTCCAGATTTTCCAAATGTGTAACTGTAGGTTTTGTTGTCAGCATTTATAAGGGTTAGGTTAATGTCTTTGTCATTAATCAGCTCGTAACTTGCATTGTAATATTCTGCATAAAACTTAATGCTTTGGTCTTCTTCAAATATATTTTGAGAAGGATAAACCCTAAATTTTCGTTTGTCATCTTTTACAGATAAATATTGAATGGTTTTATTAATAATCTCTGTTGAAGCAAGAAAAGAACCGTTTTCTGCAAAATCATTGATTCGCCATTTCCAAAACCCTTCGCCATACAATACGGCTGCTTTTTCAGTATTGTTATAAAACGATAAAATTGGACTTTTTGTTGGCACAGAGCCAATCTTTTGAAAAGCCATCGTTTGAGAATTGTCTGCCGGAGGATAAAAACCATAAGGTGTTTTCAAAGGCGGAAAGTTGTTTAAGTTGTTTTGTGTTTCTGTTTCTAGCAAAAAAGTATTGAAACTTGCATTGTAAATAGCCTGACTTTCGTTAAATCGCCCTTGACCCCTTTCCACTTTTGCAGCAGCTAATAGGGTGTTGTATTGTTCAATATTGGATTGGGTGCCAATAATATAAAACAGATTGGTTTTGTTGTTTT
>JBDNIM010000072.1:0-1427 GCA_041688295.1 Bacteroidia bacterium | reverse complement strand
TGATTCAAAGGTTTTCCTATTTTTATGCCTAAGGCAGAATTGAGCAATAAAGCGTTTGAAGCAGCAAATTGATTCACAGCAGGATTTGGCCCTCTTTTTTGAATGGAATTAAAATTGCTTAACACAATTCCTATGTCATATTTGAAATAAGGAGAGAAAGTTGAACCGATTGGTTTTAAAAAATACATTTGTGAAATGTATAAAGGAATTTGTGTGCTTACCAAATTTTCATTGTAACCAAAGACTTTTGTTCTTTGCAGTCCAAAAGACAATCCTGAAAATATTTTTTTATATTGATAAAAAACACCCGCTTTTAACTCAAAAAAACCGTGTCTTGATGCGTTGTCAATTGCTCCAATTTGAATAGTTTTATGTATTCGGTTGGTTTCGGGAATTAATCCAGGCAGAACTTTCGACATTTTCTCAATTTTTAATTTATTCATATATTGTTTCAAAATCACGATTTCCGAACTGTCTTTTATATAAATTACTTTTTTTAAAGCAGAGCTATTTAAGTCTATTATTGGCTTTTCTAAATCGTCATCAGTTGCAAAAATTGAGTCATCTACAATAAGATTTGAATTGCCTATGATTCTAAAAATATATTGTTTTTTATAATATTTGCCTACAAAATTTGTTGGACTAATGAATTTTATGTTTTTAAAAGTAAATGGGATTACGATATTCCCAACAGAATCTATTCCGCCCAATTTCCCATTATAAAAAGCCATATAAATCCCGTTTTCATATTTAAAAATACTATCAAAATGCCAAAATATTTTAACTTCTTTGGATTGTTTGTCAATATATCCCCATTTTTCTCCAAAATCAGTGAATTGAAATGGAGTTAAGGTTTGCGCCTTTAAAGAAAATGAGTATAAAGTTAAAATGAAAATAATTTTAAGCATATTTATAAAAAGTTTTTTTTGCAAATATATCAAATTTAATCAGGTAATTAATATATCAAAATAAAACATTACTTTTGTATCTTAGTAGCAAGTTTTAAACCTTTTGAATTTCAACAAAAACATATACAAGGCCCTAATTAAAATTGATTTTAAGAAATTCACTTCAATTGTTGTTATACTGTGGTGCAATTTAACGCTTGGTTTTGCTCAAAGTATCGCTGAAAAGGTTGAAATTTACACTTTTAAATCAGAAGTTTATTTAAGTTGTATTCTCAGTTCCGGAAATATTTGCAATGGTATCGATATTTTGCGTTCAGAAGATTCTATAAATTATGAAACAATTGGATACATTTCAGGCACATGTGGTGATATCAACTCTCCTACCAAATATTCTTTCATAGATAAAACCCCCATTTTTAATACCGATTTATATTATAAATTCTATTTTGGGGGATTTGGTGAGAGTGCCGTTTTGAAAATAAAGGTGTTCAACTTAAATTATCTAGGCTATCAAATTTA
>JBDNIM010000071.1:0-6076 GCA_041688295.1 Bacteroidia bacterium | reverse complement strand
AAGGTTCAGAAAAAGTTATTTTTATGTTACAGGTGCTTTTAACAGTGTTAGAAATGAAACCAATTATATAGACAATCTAAACTCAAATAAGAAATTTAATGCGCATTTGCCAAATATTGGTTTTATTGTAAATGTGCCACTTGCCGATTTTAATAGCAAAGACCCCAAAGGTTTGGTGAATGTTGTTTTTGGTTTTAATGCTAGCAGAACGAGTAACTTCAATAGATTAAGTACTTTTAGTGGTGCAAATAATTCAAGTGTTTCGCAAAATTGGGCTGAAAGAGGCGATGCAACCAATGATGTTCCAGCAGACTTTTCTATGTATAGTTTAGAATATTTGGCTTTTCAATCATGGATGATAGATGCAGATAGAAGTTCAAGCACGCCTAAATATATTTCTGCTTATGGCAACAGCCCCATTAATGTTAGGCAAAGGGGTGTTATTCAAAATTCTGGACGAATGGCAGATTATAGCGGTTTTCTTGCACTAAATTTACAGCACATTGTTTTTTTAGGGTTAACATTGGGTGCAAAATCTATTGATTTTACCGAAACCAATAATTTCACAGAAACGGACTTAAAAACTGGCAGTGTTAATGATGTAAGTTCTGTATCCATGAATCAAACATTAAAAACATCGGGGATAGGCTTTAATGCAAAATTTGGCCTTACCATTTGTCCAACCGAAAAAATAAGATTAGGATACGCGTTCCATGCGCCTACTTTTTTTAATTTAAGCGATTCTTACAGTTATTCTATCAGCTCTAGGTTTGATTTTGGTGCAAAAAACCCTTTTGGATTTGATAGAGTTAACACCACAAGTTCAACAGGTGATTTGATTTACAAATACAAGATTTCCACACCCATTACCCATGTTTTTAGTTTGGCTTTGGTAGATAAAAAAATTGGTTTTCTTTCTTTAGATTTAGAAAATGTGGATTACACAACCTCGCGAATTTCGCCAAAAGATCCAACCGAAGAGCCTTTTGATATGGAAAATGAAAGGGTGCAAAATTTATTGAAAAAAAATGGTCTAAATGTTAAAATCGGAGGCGAATATATTTTTGAAGAATATAGATTTAGAGCCGGTTATGCAAATTATGGCGGTGTTTATAGAAACAATGCCGTTCCTTTTTCTTCTAAATTGAATAGAAAGTTTTATTCATTAGGTGCCGGTATTGTAAAAGATAGAATAACCATCGATATGGCTTTGGTTTTTGGCAGATTTGCCGATTTTTCTGTGCCATACACAATTAATAATTTAAGCGTAAATCAAAAGAATTTTACAGTTACGAATAACATTAGAACAACCAATTTTGTTGTTTCTGTTGCGTTTAAACTAGATTAAAATTAGTTTTTCTATTGCTTGCTTTAGATTAACCTCTTCATCAAATAGCACTTTGGTAGAAATAGGAATGCTGAAATAAGTATCGTTTGGCAATAGCGAATAAATGTCAACTGAATTTAGTTTTACAGCGTCTTTTTCTGTTGTAAAAACAATAGTTTCATTGTCAATCAAAGAATTAATCTTTGAAATAAACTTTTCGGAAAAATTAGTGTGGTCGGGCAAAATATATTCTGTGATAGGCAGCCCAAATGTTTTTAAATAATCTAAGAAAGGTTTTGGCTTTGCAATGCCACAAATCGCAATTATTTTTTTAAAATTTTTTATCTCAAATTCTGCAAATCCTTTTATGTTTAATGGTTTTTGATAACTTATTGTTGTAAAAAACAATGATTGATGATTGTTTAATTTGAATTGTTGGGAGATGTTTTTCTTTTGTTCAATATTAAATGTTGAGGGACATTTTGTAAGCACAATAATTTCTGCTTTTTTTGCGCCCGATTTCCATTCACGCAAGCGCCCAACAGGCATCAAGTAGTCATTGTAGTAGGGCAATTGAAAATCTGTTAAAACAATATTGCATTGGCATTTTACAGCCCGGTGTTGAAAAGCGTCATCCAACAATACCAAATCAATATCCATTTTTTCAAGTGCTTTTAATCCATTTTTTCTGTTTTCGGAAACCAAAATCGTTGCTTTTTTCAAATTTTGATAATACCATAATGGCTCATCTCCGATAGATTGTGGGGTGGCTTTTTCGTCTGCAAAAATTAAGCCTTCGGTTTTTCTTCCATAGCCTCTTGAAAGGATGCCAATATTAAATGTTTCATGAAACCAATCATAAAACATTGCGGTGTGGGGCGTTTTGCCTGTTCCGCCAACTTGGATATTGCCAATGCAAATGGTTTTTAAAGTAGAAGTATAGCTTTTAAAAATACTCCAATCAAAAAGTTTGTTTCTTAATCCTGTTATAAGTGCAAACAAAAATGCAAATGGAAGGAGTAAAAACCGCATAATATTTTTTAGTAAATAATTTTTGTCAAATATAAACCATGCGCAGGCACCGACATGCCTGCCATTTTTCTGTCTTTGCTTTCTATAATTTCTGACACGGATTCAATCGATATTTTTCCTTCGCCAACCATTGCCAAAGTGCCCACAATGGCTCGCACCATGCTTCTTAAAAAACGGTTGGCTGTTATTTCAAAAATCAAAATATTGTCTTCAATTTTCCATTCGGCTTGCTTAATTGTGCAAATGTAATTATTGACATCAGAACGCGATTTGCTAAAGCAATTAAAATCTTTTTCGCCAAGTAAATTTTGACAAGCTTCGTTCATTAGATCAATGTTCAAATCCTGATGCCACCTGACTGCTAAATTTTGCAAAAATGGGTTTTTATCATAGATAATATGGTATTGATAGGTGCGCAATTTTGCATTAAATCTTGCGTTAAAATCTGGTGCTATCGGTAAAATTTCATACACAGCAATATCATAAGGCAATATGCCATTCAAACTTTTTATTAGGTTGCTAGGCAGTTCAATATTACAATCAAAATGCGCAAAATATTGTTTAGCATGCACACCAGCGTCCGTGCGACCGCAGCCCATTATCTCTATAGTTTGCCTTAAAACGACACTCAGGGCATTGTTTAAAATGGCTTGAACTGTTATCCCATTGGGCTGAACTTGCCAACCTTGATAGTTTGTGCCATTATAAGCCAGTTCTATTAAATAACGCAATGCTTTTTTTAATCAGTAAATTTTCCGCCAGCCGCAAGCCAATCTGTAATGACAGCTTTTTGACCTGCGTTTAATGAGCCCATAGACCCATCAACAGACAATTCTTTCATTTTCTGTCCTTTAGATACAATGCCGCAATCGGTAGTAAATATTTTTGGTGCAGAACCTCCAGTTCCATGGCAATTAGCTGTGTTGCATTTTAAAGCAACCAAAGCTTTTACAGCCATAAAATTGCTGCCTGCCGTGCCATTGTCCTCTACCATAATTTTTTTAGTTGCTGTACATCCGTCCGCATCTTTTGCTGTTATTGAGTATTCTCCTTTTAAAAGATTTGGGAAAACATTGCTTGCCTGAAAAGCAGCGCTGCCAATACTATATGTAAAGTTTGTGTTGCCTGTTGCAGTAATTGTAATGCTTCCATCTGATTTGCATGGTGTTGATTTGGTTACATCGGCATTTATTGCCAAAGTTTTAGTGGCGCATTTGTCAGTATTTGGTTCAGGATCTTTTGCTTTGTCTTTGCAAGCAAAAAAAGTCATTGAAACAATGGTTAAGGTAATTATTATTTTTTTCATTTCGTATAAATTTATTTTTTCATTTCAGCATAAAACTGATAAAAGTAAGGGATGGTTTCTATGCCTTTATAGTAATTGAATAAGCCGTATTTCTCATTTGGAGAATGCAGCGCATCGCTGTCCAATCCAAAACCCATTAATAAAGATTTAATGCCTAATTCGGCTTCAAACAGTGCGATAATTGGAATACTTCCTCCGCCTCTTGTTGGTATTGGATTTTTGCCAAATGTAGTAAACATTGCTTTTGAGGCGGCTTTAAATTCGATGCTGTCTGTTGGTGTTAAAACGGGTTCGCCACCGTGGTGTGCAGAAACCTTAACCTTCACACAAGTCGGGGCTGCTTTTTCAAAATAAGCTTTAAATAAATCCGATATTTTATGAGAATTTTGACCAGGCACCAAACGCATACTAATTTTAGCGTTTGCCTTGCTTGGCAAAACAGTTTTTGAACCTTCGCCAGTGTATCCGCCCCAAATTCCGTTTACCTCTAAGGTTGGTCTAATGCTAGTTCTTTCAACAGCAGAATACCCTTTTTCACCCCAATCTTCGTCTATCGCCAAATCTTTTTTATAAGCATCTAAACTGAATGGTGCTTTTGCCATTTCTGCTCTGTCAGCATCGCTAACTGTAATAACATCATCATAAAAACCTGGAATAGTTATGTGGTTGTTCTCATCGTGCATGTTGGCTATCATTTGACATAAAATTGTGGCTGGATTGGCAACTGCGCCACCATAAACACCAGAGTGCAGGTCTCTGTTGGGTCCAACAACCTCAACTTCCATATATGCCAAACCCCTCAACCCAATATCTATACTTGGGGTGTCGTTTGCTATCATACTTGTGTCGCTAACTAAAACAACATCCGCTTTTAATTTTTCTTTGTTTGCTTTGATAAAAGTGCCTAGATTGGCTGAACCTACTTCTTCTTCGCCTTCAATCATAAATTTCACATTACAAAACAAACTATTCGTTTGCATCATACATTCAAAAGCCTTGATGTGCATGTACATTTGTCCTTTATCATCGCAAGCACCACGCGCATAAATAGCACCTTCAGGATGTTCTTCCGTTTTTTTAATAACAGGTTCAAAAGGAGGCGAATGCCATAATTCAACAGGGTCTGCTGGCTGAACATCATAATGGCCATAAACCAAAACGGTAGGCAAATTAGCGTTCAAAAATTTTTCGCCATAAACAATTGGATGCCCTGCTGTTTCGCAAACTTCTACGCTGTCTGCGCCAGCAGCTTTTAGCTTTTCTGCAACAAATTCTGCTGTTTTTTTAACATCATTTGCATATTTACTGTCTGCGCTAACGGAAGGGATGCGTAAAATCTCTAATAGTTCGTTTAAGAATTTATCTTTGTTTGCTTCTAAATAATCTTTATTCGTCATTTCTTTTGATGGTTTGGTTTGCAAACATACAATTTTTTTAATTAAGACAATAAAAAAAATGCAGATAAAAACCTTAAAAAACGCTTACTTATTGATTTTCATCTATTAAAAGTAATACACTTTCAAATTGTTTGAAAAACGCCTTGTCAAAACTAGTTTTTATATTGTTTTTTATTGATAGTTCTGTAAAAGCTGTGTTGGTTTCAATCGTTTCTATTTGACTAGAACCACCAAATAAAATTAAATGTTTGGTTTTACTAAAATGTGTTAAAGGATGCGTTTCTGAATTGAAATATATTGCATTGCTGTGTGTTTCCAATTTAGAAAATCCACTTAAAAGCACATCTTTCATTTTTTCGACTGCTAAATATTCAAGTCCAATATCGTCTAAGACAGCAATCAATTGTGTATCAAAAACGGCAAAAGTAGTTTGGTCAATGGTTTTTAAATAGGCTCGCACTTGATTGATTAAATCAAATTTACCATTATAAACATGAAATAAAAATTGATTGTCAACCCATGTTTTCACAAAGGTTTCGTCATTGTCTATGATGCTTTTTTCTAGGTCTGGAGAATCCAAATTAAGGTTTGCATAATTGTTGGGCAATGGCTGAACCAATCCCTTTCTGATATTCTTTAGAATTTGTTCTTTTGGTGTTATTTCAAACATTTAGATAAAATTGATAAAACTTATTACATTTGCAAAGATAAAAAGTTAATATTAAATAACCTTAAAAAACATTGCAAAAAGATACAAATGCCATATTAAATGCAATTGATTCCATAAAAAAATTATTGGATGCTAAAGATTTGAAGAAAGGCAAATTGCTTTTGTTTCTTACTGGATTGGTAGCCGTTGCAGATGTAATTGCTTTAGCCATTGTTGTGCCAATTTTGATGTTAGCAATTGATGGAAATTTTTTAGCTAAAAGTAGCAAGTTAAGAGCATTTTATGGCTTTTTGGGATTAAAAAACGAAGGTGGTTTTTTGATTGCGTTAATATTGATGGTTGTT
>JBDNIM010000070.1:0-4407 GCA_041688295.1 Bacteroidia bacterium | reverse complement strand
TTTTTCAATAAAATAAATGAGACAACTAAAAATATCCAAACAGTTTACCAATCGTGAAAACAAATCTTTAGACAAATACTTGAACGAAATTTCAAAAGTTCAAATGATTGATGCACAAGAAGAAGTAGAACTTGCCAGAAAAATAAGAGAAGGCGACCAAGCCGCTTTAGAAAAACTAGTGAACGCCAATTTGCGTTTTGTGGCTTCTGTAAGCAAACAATATCAAAACCAAGGTTTAACTTTAGGCGATTTAATAAATGAAGGAAATTTATGCTTAATAAAAGCAGCAAAAAGATTTGATGAAACAAGAGGCTTTAAATTTATCTCTTATGCCGTTTGGTGGATTCGTCAATCTATTTTGCAAGCCTTGGCCGACCAATCAAGAATTGTTAGGTTGCCTTTGAATAAAGTAGGATCAATTGGAAGAATTAGCGCAGCAGCAGCAAAATTGGAACAAGAGTTTGAGAGAGAACCAACAGCCGAAGAAATTGCAACCTTGCTTGAAATTCCGTTAATAGAAGTTGAAAATGCTTTAAAATCTAGCGGAAGACATTTATCAATTGATGCGCCATTAACAGAAGGAGAAGACAACACATTGCTTGGTGTCTTGGACAACAACGATGAGCCAAACCCTGATGTGCCACTAATGAACGAGTCTTTGCAAAAAGAAATCAATCGTGTAATCTCCACATTGAGCGAAAAAGAACGAGATGTTTTGAGATATTATTATGGTTTAGATGGAGGTCCTGCCCACACTTTGGAAGACATTTCAGAAAAAGTTGGATTAACAAGAGAAAGAGTCCGTCAGATAAAAGAAAAAGCTTTAAGAAGATTAAGAAAATCATCAAAAAGCAAAATATTAAAAACCTATCTAGGATAAAACTTTAAAAAAAGCCAATCGAAAGATTGGCTTTTTTTATAAATAATTTTTTTTTGGAAATAAGGCAAAAATAGATTTAATTTGTTTCGTGCAAACAAAACTTTTTATTCCTTTAATTTTTATATTATTTCCGTCATTGTTTTTTGCTCAAAACACCAATGACACAGCAAGTTATCCTTATTGGACAACAATGATGCAAGACCGCTCGATAAATTTAAACGCAACTAAAAGGGCTTTTGAAATATATTGGGCAGGAAGAAAAGTTGAAAAAGGCAGTGGCTACAAAGCCTATAAGCGTTGGGAATGGATGGCAGAAAAAACAGTAGATAGTTTGGGCAATTTCCCCGACTATGTTAAACAATTGAATCAATTAGATTATATGATTGAGCAAGATGCAAAAAGAATGCAAACGCTTGGTCTTGGCTTGGGAGGCGGTTCAGTTTCATGCAAAACAAGAGGCAATTGGAAAGAATTTGGACCCGTAAAATTACCAACAAACAACACAGGACAAATGAATGGTATGGGAAGATTAAATGCAGTGGCCTTGCACCCAACTGACAGTAATATTATTTTCGTTGGGGCTTGTGCTGGCGGTATTTGGAAAACAACTGATGGCGGAAAAAACTGGACGATTTATTCTGATTCATTGCCAACTTTGGGGGTTTCATCAATTGCTTTTGACCCAAACACTCCTAATACAATGTATATGGGAACAGGGGACAGAGATGGTGGAGATGCAGCAGGTTTTGGTGTTTTTAAAACAACAAATGGAGGAAATTCTTGGACACAAAGCAACACAGGCATGGGAAACCGAATTGTTGGGAAATTAATTGTTAGTCCCTCAAATACAAGTATTATTTTAGCGGTTACAAACAATGGAATTTACCGTTCCTCCAATGCAGGCGCAAATTGGACACAAGTAATTACAGGCAATTTTAAAGATATTATTTTCAAACCCAACAATCACAACATTGTTTATGCAACAAGAGATGGCATTTTATTTCGTTCAATTAACAATGGCGTAAATTGGACTTCTATAACGAGTGGACTCCCAACATCTGGCATGTCGAGAGGCGTAATTGATGTTAGTGCTAAAATGCCCGATTTAGTTTATTTTTGGTTAGCTAATGGAAGTGTAAATCAAGGTTTTTATCTTTCTAGAGACAGTGGAACAACTTTTAGAACCCAATCAACCACTCCAAATTTACATGACTGGGCGACAAATGGAAGTGGATCGGGCGGCCAAGCCTGGTTTAACAAAGATTTGACTGTTGATCTTGAAAATCCAGCTATAGTTTATTCAGCTGGAGTGAATGTTTTCCGTTCAAATGATACAGGAAAAACATGGACGATTGCTGGACATTGGGTAAGTGTTATTCATGCAGACCAACATGAAATTATAGGATGCCCTTTGACCAATAAGATTTATGCAGCCAATGACGGTGGGCTTTATTTCTCAAGAAACAAAGGTGTTACTTGGATTCCAATAAAAAGCGGTTTAGCCATAGCGCAAATTTATAAAATGGATTGCTCAAGAACAAAAAAAGATATTTTAATTAATGGCTATCAAGATAACGGAACTGGCAATTTTAATAATGGATGGTTCACTACGAGAGGGGGCGATGGCATGGATTGTGAAATAGACCAAACGGACAACAGATACAGCTATGGAGAATTGTATTATGGCAGCGTTTTTAGAATTTTCAATGTTAATACACAAGCCACAATTGCCGCAAATGGGGTTAATGGTATAAATGAAGATGGAGGTTGGGTTACTCCAATTACTTTGAGAGAAAGTTTTGGAAGCACTATGTATATTGGATATAAAAATATTTGGAGAAGTTCAAACATTAGAAATAGTCCGCCAACATGGACAAAAATTTCAAATAATTTAGGTGGAACAAATGCTTCAAACTTCACAGAAATAGAAAGTAATATCGCAAATTCAGATGTTTTATATGCATCTCGTTCTAATGGCACTTTTTATCGAAGTGATAATATTAATGCAGCCACTCCAACATGGAATACTATTGTTCAGCCCGTTGCTGGAGTCATTAATGCAATTGAAACCGACCCAAAAAATCAAAATGTTGTGTATATTGGTGTTGGTGCAAGGGTTTACCGCTCTATAAACAAAGGAACAAATTGGACGCAAGTTGCTACAAATTTAACACATAATATCAATTGTATTTTATTAGATACCTCAAGCAGCAAAAGAGGAATTTATGTAGGGACTAATGGTGGTGGAATATGGTATACTGATACTACAATTAATGTTTGGAAATTTTACAGTTCAGGAATGCCGCATTCAGTCAGAGTTACGGATATAGAAATGTATTACGACCCAACCACACAATGCAAAAAACATATACTTTATGCCTCTACATACAATCGAGGCAATTGGTTTGGTTCTGTTATGCCGAATGGAAATTACAAACCAATTGCAGAAATTACACAATTTGACTCAATGATTTGCATTCAGAATGTTATTAATTTTACAGGGGAAGCTTGTAATTTGCCTGGTGTTTATAAATGGAACGCATCGCCCAAAAACTATACCTTTGTAAATGGGTCTGATTCATTTACCCAAAATCCAAGTATAAAATTCAATCAAAAAGGTATATTTAAAATAAATTTCATGGCTGAAAATTGTGTAGGAATTGATACAAGCTCAATAATTATTAGAGTTGGAGATAGTATAAAAAGTCCCAATTGCATTCCATCAACAACTTTTAACGTAAGTGGATTGGGTATTTTTAAAACAGAATTTAATGGAACACCCAATATTTCAAACGATAGAAGGGCTGATGGAGGATTTGTTGATTATGCATGCAACAAAATCTTTAGGGTTAAAAGAGGCAAAAAATATCTTTTAAAGGTAACTACGGGAACAATTAACAACGAACAAGTAAAAGCATTTATCGATTTTAACAATAATGCTGATATGACAGATGCAGGCGAATTGGTTTTTCAACCAGCTGCGGCTTTGATTAATCATTCTGACTCAATTTTTATTCCAATGAGTGCAACCATTAATAAAATTCTGAGATTTAGAATTAGAAGTGATTTCAACGCAATAGGAACAAATCCATGTTCTAATTTAAGTTACGGACAAACAGAAGATTACGGAATAATTGTTGAGGATAGTATTTGGCCAGCATTTATTGTCAACAAAAAAAATGCTTGCGAAAATGAAAAAATCGTTTTTAAAGACAGCACAGAAACCACCGGATTTTTATATAATTGGGATTTTGGCACAGATGCTAACCCACAAATAATTAGCGGAATTGGTCCGCATAGCGTTTCGTTTTCAAACCCAGGACACAAAAACATAAAACTGACGATTGATGGTTTTGAAAAAAAGATTGATAGTTTTGTTCTAATTCATGCTGTTCCCAATCTAAGTTTAAGTTTCTATAATGGAGACAGTTCTTTGTGTTTAAATGAATCATTTTCATTAAAAGCACTTGAATCAAATTCTGCAAATGCAAGTTATCAATGGTATTTCAAAAATAATAAAATTAATA
>JBDNIM010000069.1:0-5703 GCA_041688295.1 Bacteroidia bacterium | reverse complement strand
TAGACTTAAGGAGTGGTGTCCCTGTATTGGTGCATAGTAATTCAGGAGTATATTGGACTTCTACAACAGTAGGTAATTCTACCCTTGCGTTTTATTTAGAAATTTCAAACAGAAACTTTATTGCAATAAACAAGTTAAATCCCGTAAGAACTTTATATGTAAGGGACTGCAAAAATTTAATTTCAATTTAATTATGAACATAGTAAAAAATATAACAACAGCCGTCCAGTTGGACACGCAAACAAGAATTGAAGCAGGAACTGTAAAGGCTAATTTTGGTCAATTTGATTTTAACAATCAGACAGTAAGAATTGATTTTACAATTTCAGATAGTAGCTTTCAATTTGGAAAAAGCACAACAACTATAGACTATTCACAAATTGTAGAACTAGATGAGCTGCCAAACAAAGCACAGCTTCAGGAGTTGTTAAACGCTTACTTGTTAAGCAAAGAAGTTAAAGTAAAATAATTTTTAATTGAATAAAAAATATGATCAACACAGGAAACGAACAATTTTTAACCAGGCTATTTAAAGAGCCTATCAGCATAATTATAACTGTTGCTTACTCTGTTTTTTTGGGTGTGATGCTAAAGATAGCATGGAACAAATTAGAATTAATGGAAACCAGGCTAGAGAATGCACGGGTCGAGCAATTGGAATTGTTAAAAACCATTGTGAAAGACAATACAGAGGCTTACAATAGTTTTTTAAATGAAATAAACAGGAATGAAAAAAACGAAAGGTAATCTTTTATTTATTCTTGTTGTGCTTGTGCTATTGTTTTTTAATATAAAACAATTTAGAAAAATTGCAAGCATTAAAGAAAATTTTGCAATAGCAAATTATGATTTAAAAATTACAAAAGATAAACATAATAGGGAAGTGGCAGTCAGTTCTGTTTTACAATTGGAAAGAAAAAAAATAAATAAAATTGCAGCGTTTTACAAAAGTAAATATGATTTAGAGAAAATAAAGCCGGGCAAAGTAACTTACCTCCAGCACACAAAAATACAAACAAAGTTTGATACAATTATTAAAACACAAGTTTCATATACAGACACCATGCCAATATACACAATTACAGATAGCAGTAAATGGCATTATATAAAAGTAGTGGCCATGGTGGATAGTAGTAATGTATATTGGGCGGTGAACAATGAATTTATATCAACGCATACAAACACATCAACATTTTGGAACGCTCCCAAATATGAAATAATAACAACAAATCTTAATCCAAATACCCAAACTACTGAACGGCACACATACAAATTTAAGCCCAAAAAGGCAAATAGGCTGTTGTGGTTTGGCGCTGGATTCCTTTTAAATGCACTTATAATAAAATAATAATATGACACTTCCATTCAGAAAAAACCAAATAGGAGCCATTATAACAATTGCAAATTCTAGACCAGGCGCTAATTTATGGACAGGACTTCCTGCTGTTGACATCGCTACTATTAGTGATATGTCTAGCACAATAGTTGAGGCTGAAAATAAAAATTCAAACAATAACAACAATAATATTATTTTGTATGGTGCATTAGCTGCACTGGCTATTTACTTGTTGGTAAAATAGAAATAGGAAATTTTTCTATTTTATTATTTAAAGATTTTAAATTTTGAATGTGTGCCTTGGCTCTGTGATGATCTGGCATATTTGATTTTTTATAATGAATTTTTGCAATCAATTCAAAGCCTTTAATTAAGTCATCAATTCCATTTTCTAAATAATTGAAAGCATTATAGTTGCCATTCATATTTTGGCATAGTTCAACGCTTTTATCTAATTTGACATCTACACTTGAAATTAAATTTTTGAGTGCTGCATGGTTCTGAAAATTGGCATCCATGTAAAACCAAATGTTTCTGTATTCAGTAAATAATATAGAGTAATAAAAATTGGCATCTGTTAACACTTGGTTCAATAATTTATTTGTTTTGTTTAAAAAGGCCTTAATTTCTGTAAGGGATTTAGTTTCAAATACATATCCATTAGGAAATCGAATGTCATATAACTTATGTTTTATATAAGGCGATGAATTACAGGGACTTGAATATCCATTAATCTTAATTGACTTCATATTTTGATTATTTGTATTAGTGCTAAATTTGTAAGTGTTTGATTCTCATTGTTTGTTCTATATATATTTGTCTTATAATATATATTATGTTAAGTAAATAGTTTCAAAAGAAAGGATTTAAAACTAAGTTATTAAATCCTTTCTCTTATTTAAGAAATTTTTACTTCAGCTTCTTCTGCTCTTCTTTATAAATTTTGTCATATTTAGCACGATTTTCGTCATCGTTTATTTTTGCATAAACAGTTCTAATAACTTTTACAAGATTTAGAGCTTCTTGGTCTTTCAAAACATTCATTTCATAAATCTCTACAAATTTTTTGGCAACAACATCTTTGTATAAATAAGTTGAAAGTTTGTCATATTTTAAATATTCTCCACCTGCAACTTTCGATTTCATTCTATAAACAAAATCAGCTGAATCTAGCATCAAAACTGCTTCGTTATAAATCGCATCAAAATAACCTGGATCTAATTCCAATGCTTTTTTATAATCGCTTAGTGCAGATTTGTAATAATATTTAGCCGCAACAATCTTTCCTGAGTTTTTAAATTCTTTTTCGCCTATTTCTTTGTCTTCGTTTTTTAATTGATGAATAGCTACTCCCCTAGAAAAATAATACTCTTTATTGTCTGGCTGGGCAGCAATTGCTTCTGTAAATTTCGCCAACAAAACGCCAATATTTTTTCGTTCAATTTCAATATTTATTTGTTGATTTAAGAACTCCCCACTTTTTGTTGGTATTTTATTTTTTCCTTTTTCCAATACTTCTATCGCTTTTTCGTAGTTTTTTTCTTTCAGATACAGTTCACTTGCTCTTATAAATATTTGAAAATTGTTATAATTTGGTTCATCCATCAATTTTTGCAAATAAACCATTTCTTCTTTTTCGAGTTTATTATTTATGGCAGAGTTCCAAATTATATAATTGGCTTTTGCTATTGTGATATTGTTTTCTTGAGCCTTTTTTAGTTCATCGTTTTTAATCAATGAAGTGACATAATTCATGTACTTTTTGGTATTTTCAAATTGTGTTGTATCCATAGAATATACAATTCCCCTATTAAAACAGTCCACTATTGTAGAGATAATGTATGCGTTGGTATAATCTTTTAAACTAAATTTCTTTTGATCTACTTCAGAAAATTCATAGTATTTTAGAAATGCTTGTGCAGATATCTCAGCAGCGTCATTATTCAAATTCATTTTTTTTACTTCTTCATCTTGCGATGCCGAAATTACAGAATAAACAACAGCTCTCCAACCCCACATTCCTACACTATTTTTTGTAGATTCGTGTTCATAAGCTAAATCGATATTATATTTAGCATCAAGAACATCAGGATTGCCCTCACTTGTGGCAAAATTTAGTTCAACATTTTTAATTTTTCCGCTTTGGGCAAATATTTGAGTTGGAAACAATACCAAACTAAATACCAAACTAAACACGAGATTTTTAATTTTCAATTCTTTTTTTAACATACATTATATTATTCAATTCCTGTGCCAATTTCATCATTGTTGTTATTTTCTGGATTGTCATTTTCTGTTTTTGGTTCAGCATTGTTGATTTCTCCATTATTTTCTAACAATTCTGTATCAATAATTTCCTCTTCTTCTTCTTCCACCG
Organism: Bacteroidia bacterium; assembly: GCA_041688295.1. Lineage (GTDB taxonomy): Bacteria > Bacteroidota > Bacteroidia > NS11-12g > UBA955 > JABMMZ01. The sequence continues at coordinate 1,990 of JBDNIM010000069.1, read as the reverse complement.
GAACAATTGCAACTGAAGCTATCGAGTCATTATTTTTTATATTGATTAATTTAACGCCTTGTGTTGCTCTGCCCATTGTTCTTAGTGCGTCCACTCTCATTCTTATTGTTAAACCAGATTTATTAATAATCATCAATCCATCTTCGTCTGTTACATTAGAAATTGAAATTAATTCTCCAGTTTTTTCGGTGATATTCAAGGTTTTAACACCTTTTCCTCCCCTACCAGTTACTCTATATTCGTCCTCGCCTGTTTCTGGGTCAACCAAAAATGAGCGTTTTCCGTAACCTTTGTCTGCAACTACTAAAACGGTCGTTTCTTTCAGTTTTTCTTTGTCAATAGCCAACATTCCTATCACTTCATCTTTGTCTGATTCAAGTGTTACGCCTTTCACACCACTAGCATTCCTGCCCATTGGTCTTACCAAACTTTCATTGAAACGAATGGCTTTACCTGATTTTTTAGCCATAATAATTTCACAATTACCATTGGTTAATTTTGCAGAAAGCAATTCGTCACCTTCTCTTATAGTGATCGCATTGATACCATTTGCTCTTGGTCTAGAATAAGCTTCTAATGTTGTTTTTTTAATAATTCCTTTTTTGGTGCATAAAATAATGTTATGCGAATTCAAATAATCAGCATCTTTAAGGTTCTCAATATTTAAGTATGCTTTGATGGTATCATCTTTTGGAATGGCAATCAAATTTTGAATGGCTCTACCTTTTGTATTCTTCCCTCCTTCTGGCAATTCATAAACTTTCATCCAGAAACATCTGCCTTGTTCAGTAAAGAACAACATGTAGTTGTGCGTATTGGCTACAAATAAGTGTTCTACGAAATCTTCGTCTCTATGCGAAACGCCTCTATTGCCTCTTCCACCCCTATTTTGCTCTTTATATTCTGTTAAACTTGTTCTTTTGATATATCCCATGTGCGAAATTGTAAGCACTACTTTTTCGTTTGGAATTAAATCCTCAATATCAATTTCTCCAGCACTGTGTTCAATAAGTGTTCTTCTATCATCACCATATTTTTCTTTCATTTCCGCCAACTCGTCTTTTATGATTTGATAACGCAAAGCCTCGTCAGTCAATATTGATTCTAAATATGCGATTAATTTCATTAATTCATCAAATTCTTCTTTTATCTTTTGACGCTCTAGACCAGTTAAACGCTGCAATCTTAAATCTAATATTGCTTTTGATTGCAAATCGGACAACCCAAATTGAGTCATTAAACCTTCTTTTGCTTCGTCAGGATTTTTTGAACTTCTTATTAAAGAAATAACTGCATCTAAATTATCTAAAGCTATTAATAATCCTTCTAAAATATGGGCTCTTTTTTTAGCTTCTGCTAAATCATACTTAGTTCTTCTAACAACAATTTCGTGTCTATGTTCCACAAAATGCACAATCATATCTTTTAGATTAAGCATTATAGGGCGGCCTTTCACCAATGCAATGTTATTTACAGAGAATGATGACTGCAAAGGTGTATATTTATACAACTGATTTAGAATTACATTAGCAATTGCATCTCTTCTCAATTCAAAAACCAAACGCATGCCTTGTCTTCCGCTCTCATCTCTAACACTAACAATACCATCAATTATTTTTTCTTGAACCAAATCAACCGCTCTTGTAATAATTTGGTTTGGCATTACTTGATAAGGCACTTCAGTAACAATAATCATTTCTTTGCCATTGCCCATTGCTTCTATTTCAGTTTTGCCACGCATCATAATTCTTCCTCTTCCGGTTTCGAAAGCAGAACGAATACCGTCTGTGCCATGAATAATTGCGCCTGTTGGAAAATCTGGGCCTTTGATGTGGTTCATCAATTCAGAAATTTCAATATCTCTGTTATCAATATAAGCAACAATAGCATCAATCGCCTCTTTTAAATTGTGTGGCGCCATGTTTGTGGCCATACCAACAGCAATTCCAGATGCTCCATTTACTAATAAATTTGGGATTTTTGCAGGAAG
>JBDNIM010000068.1:0-4172 GCA_041688295.1 Bacteroidia bacterium | reverse complement strand
TAAAAAAGACACCATAAACAACAATGATTTAATTGTGTATTTTGATAGCCTTCAAAAGAGTGTTTTGTTAGGGGAAACACTAGGTTCTGAATTTAATTTGCTGTTCAAGTTTAACAAAGCTGATATTGGTAAATATGAGGCAAAATCTTGGGTTAAATCAAGTTTAGACCAATTGCCTCTTAATAATGACAAGAAATTAATATTTTATATTGGAAAAAAGGTGTCTGTTAGTAGTTTTCAATTAAGCAAAATTAAGGTTTATCCTAACCCAAGTTCAGGATTAGTATTAGTTTCGGGTTTGGGAGAAAATGGCAATACATTAATAATTAAAAATAGTTTAGGCCAAATAGTTTTGCATCAAAAAGTTGCTAATGACGAAACTCAAATTAATACATCAGAACTTGCCGATGGTGTTTATTTTTTATGTGTTGAAAACATTGTGGTGAAACTAGTTGTAAAAAAACAATAATATTATAAATTTGCCTCAATGTTAAAAGCCATCGTAAACAATCAATCCTATGAAATAGAGACACAAAACAATGCTTTTCTTTTAGATGGAGTTAAGGTTAATTTAGATGTGCTTTCTATAGAAAATGGCAAATATTTTCATGTGTTTCACAATAAAAAGTCTTATTATTTTGAGATTTTGAAAATTGATCAAGAAACGAAAGTGGTTTCAATTGGTTTTGATGGAAGAACCTATCAAGTGGAAATTAAAGACAGATTTGATTTATTGCTGAAAAGTATGGGTTTAGATATTGTGAGTAAACCCAAAATTAGCCAAATAAAAGCACCAATGCCGGGTTTGGTCTTAAGCATAAAAGTAATCGAAAATCAAGAAGTTAAAAAAGGGGATGCCATTTTGATTCTTGAAGCCATGAAAATGGAAAATATTATTAAATCACCAATTGATGGTGTTATTAAAAATGTTTTAGTGATTGAAAAACAAGCCGTTGATAAAAATCAAGTAATTATTAATTTCGAATGACAATCACGCAACTTGAATATATAATAGCGCTCGACCTGAATAGGAATTTTGTTAATGCTGCAGAAAGTTGCTCTGTTACGCAGCCAACTTTAAGCATGCAAATTCAAAAATTGGAAGATGAACTTGGTGTAAAAATTTTTGATAGAAGTAAACAGCCTGTTGTGCCTACCGTAATTGGCGAAACAATCATAAATCAAGCCAAAAATGTGCTTTTAGAATACAGTAAAATCATTGAATTGGTGCAAGATGAGAAAGGAATCATAAAAGGGGATTTAAGAATTGGGATTATTCCAACAGTTGCTCCTTATTTAATTCCTCGATTTTTACTTATATTTCTGAAAAAATATCCTGAAGTTAACCTAATTGTCAATGAATTAACAACTGAAATGTGTATTCATCATTTAAAAAATGATTTAATAGATTGTGCGATTATGGCTTCTCCAATAAAAGATAAAAGCTTGACTGACAATCTTTTGTATTTTGAAGAATTTGTCTCTTATGTTTCAAAAACTAATAAATTATTCTCAAAAAATACAATTAAAGGCAGCGATTTAGACTTAAAAGAAATGTGGTTGCTGAATGAAGGGCATTGTATGCGCAATCAAGTTTTAAATATTTGCGGAGAAAGGAAAAAAGACACCATAAATGCTAGGCTTGAATATCAAACAGGGAGTGTCGAAACCTTAAAACGAATTGTTGAACAAGGCAGTGGAGTTACAATTTTGCCTGAATTAGCAATTATGGATATGAGTGATGATCAGATGGATTTGGTTCGATATTTTAAATCACCTGCGCCTATTAGGGAAATTAGTATTTTTACCCACAGAAACATTGTCAAAAAGAAGCTGATTAAAACATTGAGTGATTTAATAGCCGATTGTGTGCCTTCAAAAATGAAGAAAAAAGACAAACGCGAGATTATCAAAATCGTTTAAATATATTTATTGAGTGCCACTTGTTTTTTATAAAGAACTGAGTAAATGCCAAAAAATTGCTGTTTGGGAGATTACAGAACCATTGGTTTTTTTTGAACAAAAAATCAGAATTAATTTTGAGTTTAACACAAGTTTAAAGCGACAATTGGAAAAAATGGCTGCCGCCTATTTGTTAGATTTGATAGAAGGAGAAAACTTGCATTCCAACTTATATTATAATAATGATGGAAAGCCCGAAATTCTAAATTCTAAAATAAGTGTATCTTTCAGTCATTCTAAATCCATGATTGCGTGTATTATTGATTTAGATGGAAAACCAGTTGGAATTGATATTGAACAGCAAAGACCTCAAATCATAAAGCTCGCACCTAAATTTACAAATTTTGATGATTGTATTTTAACGAAAGATAATTTTATTTTAAATTCACATTTTATTTGGGGGGCAAAAGAGGTTTTATTTAAAATATGGAGTAAAAAAGAAGTGGATTTTAAACATGATTTATCAATTTACAAAGCGTTAGACGGCTATTTTGGTAAAATAAAAAAGTTTAATCCCCCACAAATATTTTCAATTAATTATCTGTTAATCAACGACTTTCTTTTGGTTTATAGTTGCATTTAAATTTATTCTCTTTGTTTTTTCGTTATTTTTTTTTATTTAAAAATATTTTTATATATTCGGAGCAACTATTTAATTGTATAATGTGTCTTAAATAAACAATCATGAAAATAAAATTACTATTTTTTTTGTCGCTCTTTCTTTTTGCGAAGATTGCATCAGCTTGCGATGTAATTAATGGTTCCGATATTCAATTCAGGCACATGGGTGGTTATAAGTACCATATTAAATATATCCTTTATCACCAATGTATTTGTGCATTAGGAATTATGCCAAAGTTCACATTGTCTTGCGGTTCTTATAATTATACCCGAGTGCCGCCACGCACAAGTATCAGAGATATTACCCCTGTATGCAGTAGCGGTCAGCCACCATGTCAAAACAATGGTTATGGCGGTTCTCGTTTTGGAATAGAAGAACATATTTTTGACGATACCATCGATTTTTCTCAAAGTCCATACAATAACTTTATTAATGGAAATTGCTGCGAAATAATGTTTAGGGTTGCTCAGCCATGGGGTTTGGTTGGAACAACAACAACAACAACAACTTATGGCGGAGAAGCAATGATGAATCTTTGTCAAATAAAAAAGAAAGGCAATAATTCACCAGTTCTTTCAAACATCCCAATGGCGTTTGTTTGTTGCAATCAACCATTTACATTCAACAATGGGATTTTTGACCCTGAAAAAGCAGACTCTTTGTCTTATGAATTGGCTGAGCCTTTGAGCGCAACATTTTCACCTGTTAATTGGGTTAGCCCATTAAATAAAAATATTCCTTTCACACCATTTTGCCCTCCAAATCCTGCTGTTGTTAATTGCCGACCTGTTCCAAGTGCAAAACCTCCGAGAGGATTTTATTTTGATAAAGAAACGGGGGATATGATTTTTACACCAATAAAATGCGATGAGTCTGGTCCTGTGGCAATTTTAATTAGGGAATACAGAAAAGACAGTGCCACCAAAAAAATGCGCGAAATTAGTTTTACTCGAAGAGATATTTATGTAACAATTGTTCAATGTGCTGACAATAATCCGCCTACAATAGAGGGACTCAACAGGCATAGTGTTTGTGAAGGCACTAAAATTTGTATTACAATAAAGTCTAGAGATGAAATGTTTTCCCCAAATCAAACAAGGCCTGATACAATTCAATTGACATGGAATAATGCCATCCCTGGTGCTACATTCAAAATTTTAAATCCAAAGGATAGAGAAAAAGATGCAGAATTTTGCTGGACGCCAAGCATAGGAGATGCAAGAAATCAAGCCTATACTTTTACAGCTAGTGCTAAAGATGATGCCTGCCCAAGGCCTGCAACAACAATTAAAGGGTTCAATATTTTGGTTAGGCCAATCGCAAGATCGACCCGTAAATACGACCTTTTAGAATGTGGAAAGCTAAAATTTGAAGCATTTCCAATAGATACCGTCAATTTTAATAAAAACAACTATCGTTATAAATTTACAATTAGAGACAGCACAAATAGTGGCCGTATATTTAAATTTTCTGCTGCAAAAAAAGATAGCTTTAAGTTTCAATACGGTGGCAAATATATTGTAGAGCATGAAATAAACAATCCACCCTTTAATTGCCCTTTAATATACACTGATACCATTATCATTCC
>JBDNIM010000067.1:0-8398 GCA_041688295.1 Bacteroidia bacterium | reverse complement strand
TTAAGACCAGAGTGCTCGGTTGGCTTGCCCGTTTTATAAGGCATTTCATTAAGCGAAGCACCACCAACAATTAATGGCAAAACATCAACCCCCAAACCTTTTAGCGCATCTATCGTTTCTCTTTGATGGGTTGCATAGCCAACCTCAGAAACAATATCATGGGTAGGATGAGGAGAATAATAGATGATTTTCATAATTCAGAAATTATTATAATTGCTTTGTGCTATTGAGCATTTAAAATATCTTCTTTAAAATAAGTTTTCTGAGGAACATTGATAATTGTGCGATGGTAAACATCTTTTATAGGTTCATCGATTAATATCATATCAATAAATTTATGATAATATTGAGGAATTGATTGTTTATTCGTCATAAAAAAACCTTTATCGGCAATGCCAAATCTTTGAATGAATGCAAACAACATTTGAGCAGAATAGTCATTAACCTCATCTCCTTTTTCGGCTTTTGTAGGTGCAAAATACTCACCTTCTTCAATGCCTTTAAATCCTTTTCCATTAGGATTTGGATAAAACTGATAGGTTTTCTCTTCCGCAATACCAAAACTTTGGGTTAATCCTAATTTATGGATGACCCATCTTAATGGTTTTTTAAACTTTTTTAAAATTGAGTTCTGCCTTAAATTATCTGTACTTCTTTTTTGGTCGGGTGTCCAAATTAATAGCGTTGCCGACAATAATTCTGGAATAAAAACCACATGAGGTTCCCAACTATCCACTGTGCTTGGGTTCAAATCTTTTTGATGAAAATGTTTGCTTATTTTTATATTAGTATCCAATGAATCAGCGGTTACTATTGGATTTTTTTCAAATAAAAATGTTTCATAACCCGAACCAAAAAAAGCATTGGTGGTTAACATATAATTGTTATGATGATGGATACAATGGGCTGCAATATTTTTTTTGTTATGCTCTTCAGGTGGGAACAAATGTATTTTCAAGTTGAAATGTTCGGTTTCGTAAACATACAAAAAAGGGATATTGTAGCCGGTCCACACTTGGTTAAGAAACCCTTGGTCCAAAAAATTTCGTTTCAACACATCTGTCATAAACAGCTTGTCGCTAGCCATGCTGACCAACAATGGCGCTACCTTATTATGAAACTCCTTCCTATCGACAAGTTCCTTGTCCATTTGAATCAACTGTTTTATGTAATCGTATTCTTCTAATAAATGTTTCATATTGTGTTATTTAGCTCTTGTCCTTACCGCACCTATTTATGTCTTATATGGTTGAAAATTACAAATATAAACATAATTCATCAATTCAATAAATTTAAGACAATGAACTTTTTCAGTATTTTAAAACTAGTTTATTTTTTATAAAAATCTTTAATCTTATTAATAACAAAATTTTGTTGTTCTGCAAGCATACCAGGATATAAGGGCAAACTTAATGTTTGACTAGCAATTTTTTCTGCTATTGGATAGTCTCCTTTTTTATAAGCCAATTCTTTATAAGCATCTTGTAAATGTGGCGGAACAGGATAGTGAATAACAGTCCCTATTTCATTTTCGGCAAGAAACTTTTGTAACTCATCTCGCCTTTCTGTTCTTATTTGGTAAATATGATAAACAGAGTTGCAGCCGATGGCATTGACTGGCAAAACCAAACCTTCAATACCGTCCAATGCTTTATCATATATAAGCGCAAGTCTTTGCCTTTCTTCCGTATCTTTTGGCAAATATTTTAGTTTTACATCTAACAAAGCAGCTTGCAGTTCATCCAATCTGGAGTTTACACCTTTTATTTCATTGTAGTATTTTTTTTGGGAACCATAATTTCTCAAAACTTTGATAGCGTGGGCCAATTTTTCGTCATTGGTGGTAATGGCACCTCCATCTCCTAATGCACCCAAATTTTTTCCAGGATAAAAACTTGTAGCATTGATATGACCAAAACTTCCTGACATTTTTCCATTACAAATAGCTCCCTGAGCTTGTGCATTGTCTTCAATCACTTTTAAGTTATACTTATTAGCAAGAATCATAATTTTATCCATTTCAGCCACTTGTCCATATAAGTTAACTGGAATAATAGCTTTGGTTTTATTTGAAATTTTTGCCTCAATTAAATCAGGATCGATATTGCATGTTTCCCATTTTGGTTCAACAGGAATAGGCTTAGCGCCAACATAAGAAACCGCCAACCAAGTAGCGATATAAGTATTTGATGGCACTATTACTTCATCTCCCTCTCCTATGCCCAGAATTTTCAATGATAAGATGAGGGCATCCAAACCATTGGCAACGCCCACACAATATTCTGTTTGATTATACTTTGCAAAGTTTTTCTCAAATTGTTCCAGCTGTTTTCCCATAATAAACCAGCCACTATTCAGTACATTTTCAAATGCGTTTTTAAGTTCTTCTTTATGGGTTAAGTTAATTAATTTAAGGTCTAGATATGGAATTGTCATATTGTAAGGACTTTTTTATTTTTAAATGAAATAATGAACGATTAATTTAAGGTTAAAATATGTTTTTAAAACAAGCATTAATTTAAAGAAAACTTTCATATAATTTTTTCAGCTTATTATTTCTAGTGGCAATAGAAAAATTTTCTTTTATGATTTTTATAGAATAATTTGACATTTCTTGCCGCATATTGGGATTCTGTATCAAAAACAACAACTTTTCTTCTATAAAATCTATAATTTCTTCTTTGTTTTCTTTATTTGGAGTAATCGTGTATCCGTTGACATTGTCTTCAACAAACTCTGGAATAGAGCGTATATTACTTGCAATAATTGGCACACCGCAAGACATTGCTTCAAGAATTGTATTGTTAAAAGGATCGGCAAAGGTTGTAGCGACAAACACATGACTTTTTTGCATTTCAATGATTACTTTAGCGTGAGGCAAACTTGTAAAAACAGTTATTCTTTTATCCTTGGCTATATAATTTTTAACCCACTCTTGTTCATCATTGCTAGGATATATTTCCCAATCAATCTCAAAACTACTAATAATGGTTATCTTAATATTAGGGTTGTCAATTCTTTCAATGGCTTTTAAAAACTCTGTCCCACCTTTCCTATAAAAGGCATTGCCAGCAAAAAGGATATTAAAATCCGATGATGCCTTATTAACCAAGCTTTCGTAAATAGCAACGGCTCTATAGATGACATGACATTTTGAACTATCTATCCCCCATTTAACAAAATTGGGTTCGTTCATTTTCCTAGAAAATTGCGAGGTAAAAATAATGGCTTTGCAACTTTTATGGTTCAATCGTTTAATGGCCCATTTAAATAAAAAATGCGTTTCTTTCATATTACCAAACCGTGGCATAAAGGACTCAACCTCTGCCACCCAAGGCTTATTTATTGGAACAATACTGTTATAAGTGTGGTATAAATCAAATCCTTGAAAAGGCAGTACCCATTTCGTATTTAACAAAAATTGACTTTTAACTTTTATTATATGCATTGGAATATCAATGGCTCTTTTATAAAAAAAACCATCAGGCGGATTCCCAAAAACATACTTTTGCCAGAACCGTGTAGCGTTAAAAATACCTATTTTTTTCACTTAGAAAACATGCGTTTAATTGCATTTAAAGTCATCTTAGGAAAATATTTCAAAACAACTTTATAATAAATATGTAAAGGATTCCTTAAGGCAACTTCTTTCAAAAACATTTGAGGGTGAACGACATCATACATTCCATTTGCTTTATAATTCTTCAGACTTTCAATGACAATGCCATCTTTCACGAAGAGCAATGCATTTTGTTTATACCACAATTTCACCTCTTCATTGTTCCAAACCGCTGGTCGAATAATATCATAAACTTTAAAACCTCTTTGCAAAAACTTCTCAATCCAATAAGTTGGCCACTGTTCATTGACATGATCTACTCCACCCTGATTTGGCAGTGCTGCTGAAAACAAAACAACATCAGAAGCCTTCGTTAAATTATCCAAAAAAACATCTGCTTTATTTTTAATAACATGCTCTGATACCTCTAAAGTAATCGCTAAATCAAACTTCACTTTAAACTCTAAAGGCTTTGTTAAATCAGCGTGCTCGAACTCGTCCTTTTCAATCACCAAATGGTTCGCATCTAACCAAGGCCCTTCCATTCCTTTTATTTTTTCAACCCCTAGTTCTTTGCAAACTTTAACTCATGTTCCAACACCACAGCCAAAATCAACTACTGAATTGGGTTTATAGTGTGAAAACAAAGCATATAATACATATTTTGCAGACTTTAGTGTCTCATTATTTCTACTTTTATAAAATCCATTATCATAAGATGTGTTTTTCATTTTTTTATTGATTGATTGTATTTTTGTAATCCATTTAATAGGTGTGTTTGTGGATGGTAACTTAATTTATCAATTGCTTTTTGAATATCAGCATAAGTCTTTTCGACATCACCGGCTTGCATCGGTTGTTTGTCTAATAATAATTCAAGACCCAATGTTTCACCGATGGCTTTCACCAATTCTTTGAGTGAAACCGTTTGATGATTGCCTAAATTAAACACTTCAAAACCCTTGCTTTTATAATTCATCGCACCTATAATCCCACTGACAATGTCATCTATATAGGTATAATCTCTTTGTGTGCTGCCGTCTCCATAAAAAGGAATGGGTTTGTTTTCTAAAGCTAATTTAAAAAACTTATGGATGGCTAAATCAGGTCTTTGTCTTGGCCCATAAACTGTAAAAAAACGAAGTGCCGAAATATCCAAACCATACAAATGGGCATAAGTTTGACATACTTTTTCGGCTGCAATTTTAGAGGCTGCATAAGGGCTTATTGGTTCTAAATTCAAATCATTTTCTGACCATGGCACATTGGGGTTGCTACCGTAAACACTGCTAGAGGAAGCAAAAACAAATTTCTTCACTTTTTTGTCTTTTGCCAATTCCAACATATTCAAAGTGCCCATTACATTGGTTTCAAAATAACCATGCGGATTTTGAATACTTGGTCTAACGCCTGCTTTTGCAGCCAAGTGAACGATGCTATCTATTTCTATATTACATAAGGCATCTGAAACGGCCTTTGGATGATTAATATCCAATTCTAACAATCTATAATTAGGATTAGAGAGCTGTTTTTGAATATTTTTCTCTTTAATTTCTTTTGCATAAAAACCATCAAAATTATCTATGTTTATAATATAAAGATTCGGATTTTCAATAAACAATTCGTCTATTAAACTGCTGCCAATAAACCCTGCACCGCCTGTTATTAATATTGTTTTCAAGGTATTAGTTTATTAATTTAAGAAGTTTTTTTGTTACACTTTCCATTTCAAAATCAGCAATTGATTCAAAAGGCTTGAGTTTAAAATCTTTCGCTGCTTTTGGATTAGAAAAAAAGTCAAATATCGTATTTTCGGACAAACAAATCCCTAGTTGATTGTTATTTATAAAGTTTGAGGCCATGCCATTCTTAGCGATAAAAACGATTGGTAGTTCAGCATAAATCAATTCATAATATTTAGTCCCAATATAGTTTATTCCATAATCAGGTATAACTAACAGAGCAAAATCGTAATGCTTTAGCTCCCTGAAAATCTCATTGGCTGGCAACATGTCCTTATAAAAAACTTTTTTATTTAAAAGTCCCCTTGACTCAAATATTGCTTGATATCTTTTGGTTTTTACGAAAAAATCAATCTCAAAAATAGCGTTTTCTTCGCTTAATCCTTTCGCTATTTCTTCAAAATAGTTTTCTATGCCTTGATACTCTTCCCCAATATAAGCCAATTTTATCGTTTCGCTTGGCGTGATTTTAGATTCTTTTTTCTCAAAATCCGCTTTATCAAAACCATGAGGCAAAACTACTATCTTTTCATTTTTAGCATAGAATGACTTTAAATAATCTGACATTGCTTCGGTCGGAACTGTAACAAAATCAGCTGTATTGATTACAAAACCTTGTTTTATTTCTTCGTTAAAAAATTTATTTTTAGTTAAATTCTTAATCCCATAATTCTGTCCCCAAGTCCATGGGTCTCTAAAATCTGCAATGAACTTTAAGTTTGGCAGTCGTTCTTTTACCAATGCTCCATAATACAGCAAATTAAAAGGGCCACCACTAACAATCAAGGTATTTATCTTATGTTTATTTAGAATTTCTAATATCGCATTCACCACTTTTTTTTCAATAAAAGCTGTTTTGTCATAATAATTTCCTCGGGTTAAAACTTTAATTATTAAAACAGACAGTTTATACCATATTTTGTCAATAATACTTAAGTTTTTCTTACTTAAAATCTTTGGGAAACGACATTTGTAATAAAAAATATTTTTTGATTTGATTTGTTTAACATCATCTGTCCAAAAAGAATTTTTTATATCATTACTTTCTGATGTTAATACAAAAACCTCCTGATTTTGCTTAATCAAATACTTAGAAAACTTCGCCCATCGTCTTCCTCCCACACCATATTGTGGCGGAAAGACATGTGTTACAATTAAAACTTTATTTTCCAAACTTCAATTATTTAAGCAATTTAAAATATTTATACCAAAGTGGTTGGTCTGTCTTAAAATCATTATGACTTTTGGGCGGCTGCTTCATCAAATCATCAAACTCCGCTTCATCCATTTTTAATTTTTTTAGAATATATTCTTTGTCCTCAGCTAACTCGCTATCCTTATAAAGTGCTCGACTAATTATTTCTTGGGCTTCTGGCTTTGTCATCTTCCCTGCGCAAATCAAATTTGAATAGTGGGCCTTTCTTTTATCTATACCAAACTTAGTTGGCAATATATAAGATTGATAGAACTTAGTAAATACCGACTCAAAATGCTTGCCTCCATAATCCGTCCAATCTACCTCTTTTATTAGAAACTCTTTTGCCTTAGATTTGTCATAATCTACATAATTAAGCATATAAAATGATTCTAACTTCACAAACCAGAAATAGTACAACGATTTATAGAAATCTATTGAAGGAAATGTTTTAAACTTAAAATTTTTAGCATATTGAGCGGCAATATCTTTTATGTTAGAGAAGTCTCTTTTGTTGTAAGTCCATCCCTTAGGCATTATCGCCTCCGTTTCATAATTATATCCATTTAAGGTGTATTTTATATTGAATTTATTAGCGAGTTTATACAAAATGGAATAAATTGCATGGTCTGTCAACACCTCTATATCAATAACACCGGCTCTTAAATAGGCTTTTTGCAAAGTCATAAACTCATCCCAATCAATTACATAAGTATAGAGTTCAAAATCTAATTTATCACAGATTTTCTCAATATTTTTAACCGCAGTATCAGAGTTCCATCCATTGTCTAAATGAATTACCAAAGGCCGCAAACCGAGTTGCTTTGCTAAAAACGCCATATAACCACTATCTAAACCACCGCTTAAGCCAATCAAACAATCATATTTCTGATTTTTTCCTTTTGCTTTTATTTCATCCACTTTCTTGTTCAAAAACAAATTTTTATCAGCAGGTAATGACGCCACTTGTTGATCAAAAAACTGACAATAAGAACAAATTCCATCATCGTTAAATGTTATTTGTTTTGTGTCGGCATCTGAAAGCAAACATTTGGTGCACTCTTTTATGTACATATTTCTTATATTAAAGGCTTGTAGTTTTAGGGTAATTGATCAAAATTGAATTGGTATCGTTGTTTTTATAAACAAAAATGCTTGCAGCGGCTATGGCGGAAGCGCCATTCTTTAAAGCATTGTTCATGTCGGTTATACCATGACACCCACCAAGGGCAACAATAGGCACTGCAATATTACTAAATTGTTTGATTAACTCCAAATTATATCCTTTAAAGGTGCCTTCCCTATTTACATCATTTAAAATAATTTCTCCTGCTCCCAATTTGATGTATTCAGCAATTAATTCTTCAATATTTTCTGAAGAAGAAACTTTTCCGGAATAAAAATACAATTTGGTCTTCCCAAATAAATTTGTTTTAACATCGCATGAAACAGAAACACTCTGATTGCCATATACATTGGCTATTTCAGAAATTATAGATTTATTTTTGTGTAAAACAGAATTGAGAACTACTTTTTCGAAACCACAATCAAACACTTTTATGGCATCATTCAATGAAGAAATCCCTCCCCCATAGCCCAAAGGAATAAAAGCCTCTCCTGCCATCTCGTATAGCAAATCATAGTTTGGCTTTTGCTTTTTCTCTGAAGCTTCAATATCTAAAATAATCAATTCATCAACTTGTTTATCATTAAATATTTTGATTGCATTTAATGGGTCGCCCAAATACTTTGGATTTTTGAACTGAATTGTTTTTACCAACTTATTACCTGCTATCGTTAAAACAGGTATTATTCTTGGCCTTACTTTGGATTCCATTTTACAAATTTTTCTAAAAATTTTTTTCCAAATATATGGCTTTTTTCAGGATGAAATTGCACACC
>JBDNIM010000066.1:0-2597 GCA_041688295.1 Bacteroidia bacterium | reverse complement strand
CATCGGCAATCCTTTCCAATAAATAGGGTTGGTCTTTGGTGCTTAAAATTAAATTAGGATCATTGGCAAATAAAATATCGCTGCCATCGTAGTTTTTGTGCACCTTTGGAACAACACCAGCCCCCGTTACATCGGGGGCAGTGTCCACATGGGAGCAAAAACAAATTGTAGGCACTGCTTTGTCAGAATTAGAAGGAATGCGCGCATAAACATAGCCATGCGCGTCCATTTCTGCATTTTGCAGCCCCATTTTGTGGAACTCCTCTACCAACAAACGGCTCAGATTTTTTTGCTTTTCAGACGAGGGCTGCGTTTCCGATTGCGGATCTGCCTCTGTGTCTATTTGAACATACTTTAAAAATCGGTCGGTGCAGGTGTTGGTATAATTTAAAAGTGCCATGAGATTGAAGGGCAAAGATAGTTGTAAATGTTTTTTTTATTCTAAATTATTAAACCTTATTTTGCATTTTAATTCCATTTTTGTTTAAGCAATCATATATAGAAACACTTTCTTTCTCGGGTTTTGAAGGCCTTAATGTAGATATTTTAAGAGACGACACCATACACAAGATTGTGTCGGGAAACAAATGGCGAAAACTGAAATATATTATAAAACACCTGAAAGAAAACAACTTTGAAACCATGGTTAGTTTTGGCGGGGCATACAGCAACCATTTGTTGGCAACGGCTTTTGCGGGTCATTATTTTAATATAAAAACCGTTGGTTTTGTGAGAGGAGACGAGCAGCGAGCCCCCAATTATTACGAAACAGAGTGCATAAAAAATGGCATGCAGCTTATTCATGTTTCTAGGACTGACTACAAAAACAAACCCCTGCTTTTTGAAAAATATTTTGCTAACAATAATAAAGCCTTTTTTATAGACGAAGGCGGAAAGCATGAACTTGCTTATTTGGGTTGTCAAGAAATAGCAAACGAGCTAAAAAAAACTTATGATTACATTGTTTTATCGTTGGGCACTGGCACCACAATGAAAGGTCTCTTGCAAGGCATAGTGGCAAAGGGGCTCCGCACCAAGGTGTTGGGCATTAGCAGCCTGAAAAACAATTTTGAATTGGATGAAACAATGGCTGAATTTGGCACCGAGCGTTTTGAAATACTACACAACTACCACAGAGGGAAATATGGAAAAATGGATGCAGAATTGCTTCAGTTTATCCCCTCTTTTTATGCAGAAACAGGCATAAAGTTAGACCCCATTTATACCGCAAAAATGGTATTAGCCGTAATGGATTTAAAAAAGAAAGCGTTTTTTAAAAAAACGGATCGTGTGTTAATCATCCACACAGGCGGTATCTGGACTTTTCAGGAGTAGGGCGTTTAGGGGTGGGCGTGTTTGCAGTTAAACTATTGCATACCATTATCATTTATTATGAGCTTCGCTTTGCATCCCTCACATTTGCGCTTAAAATTGCCTTTACCTTCTCGCTCTGTTTTAAGCAAGTCTTCTAAAGTTTTTATTGTTTCATCTTTAGATTTAATGGTATCATCCTTAGATTTAGGGGTTTCGTCATATTGAAGAAACAGATTATCAATATAATTTTGGTCAATACCATTAGAGTTAGCAATGGCTGTGCCGCCTTTGGTTGCTATTGTTTTGAATAATTGCGGAATCTTGTTTTACCAGTTCATGAAAAGAAATGCCGAAATAATCACACAGTTTTTGCCAATGTTATAAATAATTCTTTCTTTATCCGTTAATAATTGTGGAAAATTCAACAATTGATATTCCAATTGCTTTGGAAACATTTTCCAATGTCAATTGCTCTTCATTCATGGTTTTTTAATATTGGCTAAAATCCAATCTTTCTCTGGCTGCATATTTAGTGCAAAATAAATAATTTTATTAAATAAATAAAATAAATTTGCTTTTAAAACAGATAAAAGTTTCCAATTAATGGAAAATTATTTCCCCTGAGCAATGAAACCTTTTTATTTTATTTGTTCCCATAGAAAGGCGAAAGAGACAGCAGCTCACCCCGCCCCCCCGAAAACCACTTAACTAAGAATGGTAAAAGCAGGCATATAAAAACCTAATAATAAATATATATTGCGCATAAAAAAAAAGCAATTAATTGGAAAGCAATGCTTTGTTTTATTTCTTTTTTTTATTTGCATAAAAGCCAGATACATGCCCAATTTTTAGACAAAAAAATGTTACAAAAGGCTAACAGGGTGTTTTTTTTAAACAAAAAGCCAATTGGGCTAGTCTGCTTTGTTTTTATGTAAAATTAAATCCACTAAATACTGATATTTTGGCTCACATAGATATAAAAAACAGCTTGCAGCTTAATGATATGTACATTCGTAATTTTACGAAGGCATATAATTTTGATAAAGATAGACTTCCGTATTTTCAGAATATGAGTATTTACATAAAAAATGGGGTTCTTTGTTTTTAGAGCTTATGTATTTTTATAAAAAATTGGGTTCTTGGTTTGTAGAGGCTAATAAATTACAACAATGATGCATGTGTGAATTTTTTAGTGTCATATATTTATAGCATGCAATGCATTCTTAAAATTGGGAATACATAAAAATAAAATAATTTATAATGCTATTTTAAAAATATGTTTT
>JBDNIM010000065.1:0-4939 GCA_041688295.1 Bacteroidia bacterium | reverse complement strand
ACTTTTTTATGTATGGCGAAGATATTGATTTGAGCTACCGCATTCAAAAAGGAGGTTATAGAAACATCTATTTTTCAGATACAACGATTATACATTATAAAGGAGAAAGCACTAAAAAGCACAGTTTAAATTATGTTAAAATATTTTATTTGGCGATGGCAAAGTTTGCCACCAAACATTTTTCTAAACATCAAGGTTGGTGGTTTTCTGTTTGTATAAATTTCGCTATTTTTGTAAGGGCTTTTTTGTCTTTGTTTGCACGCTCTATTAAGTTTTTAAAACTTTTTGTTTTAGATTTTATATTAATTTACGCGGGTTATTGGGCCATAACGAGATATTGGGAATTATACAATAAGTTTGTCGTTGGAGGGTTTTATCCCGATTCTTATTATTATATCCATGTACCAATTTATATATTCATTTGGATTTTGGGCGTTTTTTTGAGTGGCGGATATTCTCAAGTTTTCAAACTATCCAAAACAAGAAGAGGTGTGCTTTTTGGGTCATTAATTCTACTCACTTTATATGCACTTTTGCCCGAAAACATGCGTTTCTCAAGGGCTTTAATTCTTCTTGGTTCCGCTTGGGCATTTTTCGCAACTATTATTAATAGATTGATTTTACATTTCTTAAAATATAAAAGTTTTGATACCAATAGCAGTCAAATTGCCAATGTGTTGATTGTGGGTGAAATTGATGAATGTTTAAGAGTGAAACAAATTTTGTTAAACCACCAACAAAAATTTAAAATATTAGGTTTTATAAAGCCTAGCAGTTCTAATGCAGATGGAGAATGGCTAGGGAACAGCGAAGATTTGCCATTATTAATAGATGTTTTTAAAGCAAACGAAATCATTTTTTGTTCTAAAAATATAGATGGTTCAGAAATAATGAGTTTAATGAGTCATGAAATGAATGAAAAAGTGAGGTTCAAAATTATACCAGAATCTGGCGATTTTATTATTGGCAGCCATTCAAAAAATGCTAATGGAGAGTTTTATGGCGTTGACCTTTCGCATGTTTTAAATGATAAAGCCACTCGTTTTCAAAAAAGAATTTTAGATATATTTCTTTGTTTTATTTTTGTTTTATTTGCGCCATTTTTATTGTTTAAAAATACTTTTTTTAAAATTGTTTTCAGTAATTTTTTTGACTGTTTAAAAGGGCGAAAAACATGGGTTGGATATAATAATCAAAGCAAAAATCAACATTTGCCTGCATTGAATCCTTGTGTATTTGACAATGCCATACTATTAAATCAAGAATTAAGGAACAATCAAATGCTTAAGAATCTTAATATTATGTATGCTAGTCATTATAATATTTACAACGATATAAATATTGTTGTAAAACTAATATTTTTCAATAAATTTGCATGCCAAAAACCAAACTAAATGATAGTGAAAGATCCAAACTTTGTTTCATTGCATGAATTTCTTCTTAATTCTGGGAATGTAATTCATACCCCAGAAACCACTTTTTTATTAGAAAAAGTGAATGGTGTTTATACAGAAATCTCTTACAAAACGACTTTTGAAAACATCAATTATTGGGCTTCTTATTTGTACTCAATTGGAATAAGAAAAAATGACAAAGTGGCTATTTGTATGGAAAATGGCCCTGAATTTTTGTTTTTTGACCAAGCTTTGCAAAAACTTGGAGCCATAAATGTTTCTATTTATCCAACCTTAACAGCCGAAGAAACTGCTTTTATAATCAATGATAGTGAAAGTAAAGCTGTTTTGTTAGGGAATCCTTTTTTATTGAAAAAGTTTCAAAAAATAGAATTAAAATGCCAAAAAATCGAAAAAGTATTCGTGAATTTTGATTTCGATACTTCCGAAAAAATTATTAGTGTAAAAACGCTTAAAACAATAGGGAAGGAGGGTTATTTTGAATTAAATACAGAAATTGACAAACTGACTAACTCCATACAAAAAGATGATTTGGCGGCCTTAATTTATACAAGCGGAACCACGGGCGTGCCAAAAGGAGCAATGCTAAGTCATTATAATTTTATGAGCAATTGTTATGATGCTTTAGAGCTTTGTCCAAGTATCGATAAAGAGGATAGGTTTCTTTCTTTTTTGCCGCTAAGCCATGTTTATGAGCGAATGGCTGGCTATTATTTACCAACATATATCGGTGCGCAAATTGCTTTTGCTGAAAGTATTGAAAAGATTTCTCAAAATTTCATGGAAGCAACACCATCAATAATGGCTTGTGTGCCAAGGCTTCTGGAAAGGATGGAAGGAAGAATAAAGGCTAATGCTGAAGCCAAAGGAGGCGTTTCGCAAAAGATTTTTAACTGGAGTTTAAAAGTAGGCGAGGCTGTTAGGTTAAATAACGAAAACAAAAAGACAAATGGAATAGTACTAAAGATACAATATCAAATAGCCAATAAGCTGGTTTTTGATAAAATTAAATCAAAATTAGGTGGTCGACTAAAACTTTTGGTGTCTGGCGGAGGCGCTTTGCCACAGCATGTAGGCGAGTTTTTTGGGAATATTGGCATAAGATGTCAGCAGGGTTATGGCCTTACGGAAACTTCTCCTTTCATTTCCGTCAATGAATTTCATCGCCAAATACATGGAACAAGTGGAAGGGTAGCTCCTAGGCAGAAAGTGGCTATACAAAATATTGATACAAAAGAGTTTATTACAGTTCAAACTTATGATAGTTTTGAAGAAGATTTTGAATCGGTTGAGGGTGAGATATTGTGCAAAGGACCCAATGTAATGTTGGGGTATTTCAACAATAAGTTAGAAACGGATATTGTCATGGATAAAGACGGTTGGTTTCATACAGGAGATATTGGAAGATTTGAAAAAGGGTATATAAAAATTACTGATAGGTATAAAAATATGCTGGTAACAAGTTTAGGTAAAAATATTTATCCAACACCAATGGAAAATATTTACTTAAAAAGCAAAAAAATAGAACAGTTATTTATTATTGGCGATAAGCGAGAGTTTGTAACAGCTATAATCATTCCAAACGAGGATGTTTTGAGAGATTTTATCAGCAAAAATAGTTTAGCAAATGATATTGAAATAGATTTTATATCAAATGAAATGATTAGAAAGTGGATTGAAGAAGATGTGAAAAAATACTCTAATGAACTTGCAAATTATGCCAGAATAAGACATTTTTTAGTTAAAATTAAACCTTTTAGCATAGAAAGTGGAGAAATGACGATTACCCTAAAGCAAAAAAGAAAAGTTATAGAAAATAATTATGCCACTGAAATTGAAACTCTTTACAAATTATAAATTATGGAATTGCTGAAAAGTTATTTTCTGATTTATGCCCCATTAGCCATGGGTGTTTTATGTTTTTTATATTATAAAATAGCAAAGAAATATAATATTAGCGATACGCCTGTTAGTAGAAGTTCTCATAAAAATGTGACGGTTACTGGTTTCGGCATTTTTGTTATTTTTGCCTTAATAATTTATAATATCGTTTATCCTAATACATTGAATTCCTTTTTTATTATAGGATTTTTGATGATTTCTATAATTAGTTTTATTGATGATATAGTTTTCGTAAAACATTTCATTCGTTTTATATTTCAAGTTTTTGCGTTAACATTAATGACTCTTGAATTACCATTTAATTATATATCTGTAGATAAAATACCGTTAATTGTTGCTGCTATTATTTTAGGAATTGGTGTTTTAAATGCATTTAATTTTATGGATGGTATTAATGGAATGTTGGGACTAAATACACTGGTCATTTTAATTAGTTTTTGGTGGCTTAATAATAATTCTGTTGATGTAAATGGCAAAGTAATAAATTTTACTTACAACCATTTTTTATATTCAATAATCTCGGGTGTTTTCATTTTTATCGTATTTAATTTAAGAAAAAAAGCAAAAGTTTTTGCTGGTGATGTTGGTAGTATTTCCATTGCATTTATCATCTTTTATCTAATGCTAAACTTAATTTTTAAAACGGGGAATTACGCCTATTTGTTGCTTTTTGTTGTTGTCGGTTTGGATGCTGGCCTAACAGTTATATTCAAATTGCTTTTAAAGGAAAATATTTTTGTTCCACACAGGGATTTTTTATTTAAAAAGTTAGTGCATGTTGGAAAATACTCCCATGTTAGGGTATCAATTGTTTATGCAATTATTCAAGCGTTGATTTCTATCATTGTCATTGCCTTACCTTTGCAGGGAAAACTTCCTGCCCAATTTAGCATATTATTTATATTCATAGTTGGCTTGGGTGCAGCTTATATAGTTACAAGAAATAAATTTACGAAGAAAAGAGTCTTTAAATATAATAAGGAAAAATACAATGATGACGATGAAGATTAATGCGCATTTAGACTGATTTTTTTTGTAAATATGCCTTCGCTTGATATGATTTTTCCAAAATAAATGCCAGTATTTAAAATACTTAAATCTATTTTTACATTGTTATTGATGTCGTTTTGAGAAAATACCAATTGCCCATAATTATTAAATATTTGTAGTTCAAAATTCAGGTTGCTTTTGTTATCTATGTTTAAAATACCATTAGTTGGATTAGGGTAAATAGAAAATTCATCATTTTTTGAAATATCATCAATTTTATTTTCAAAATCCCAAAGTTTTATTCCCACACTATTCAAAATAGGATTGTTTAATATGTCTCCATTGTCCTCAAAAACAGAGGCAACTAAATTTAAGTTAGCGGCTACATTAAAACCTTCATTCTCCCCAAATGCATCAATTGTTGAACAATAGAGGGAATTGTTTTTTACAGGATATTTCACAAAAAGTGTCGCTGGAAGAGTATATTCAAAAATATATTGATATTCCGAATTCGGAACTATGAAATTTGGTAAAATAGAATCAATACCCTTCAAGCCGCCAATCATTTCTTTAAAAACAAATTGATGTTTATAACCATGCATAAATTCCAGTTCATTAAATAAAGGATGGTT
>JBDNIM010000064.1:0-3046 GCA_041688295.1 Bacteroidia bacterium | reverse complement strand
TGGTTTGTGTGCCATCTTTTTTTTAAAAACCACTAAAAAGGAATTATCTTTGTGTGTTATATTTTTATTAAAAATGAAAATAGGTTTATATACAAAAATTATCAGCACGCCTGCGCTAAAATTCTTGATATTAGAAATAATTGATTTTTTGAAAGGGGAGGGTGCAACTGTTTTTTTACATAAAAATTTACAAACCGAGTTACAGTTTGATGGTGTTTTTGATACTTTTGAGCAACAAACTGACAAAAACAAATCACTTGATTTTATAGTCTCGATTGGCGGAGATGGCACTATTTTAGACACCATAGAGTTGACCACTAATAGCAATGTGCCAATAATTGGTATCAATATGGGACGATTGGGTTTTTTGGCAAATGTTTCTGCCGATGGTTTTAAAATGGCATTCAAAGATTTGGTAAAAGGGAGTTATTCTTTAGATAAAAGAAGCCTTTTGCAGGTAGAAAGTAATGCAGAATTATTTGGATTTAATTATGCTTTAAATGACTTTGTTTTACATAAAAAAGAAAGTAGCAGTATGATAACCGTGCATACTTTTTTGAATGGCGAGCACCTAAACTCTTATTGGGCAGATGGATTGATAATTGCAACACCAACTGGCTCTAGCGGGTATTCTTTAAGCTGTGGAGGGCCAATTGTTTTTCCTAAAGCTGCAAACTTTGTTATTACCCCCATTGCGCCCCATAATTTGAATGTGCGCCCAGTTGTTATTCCTGACGACCAAGTGCTTAGTTTCGAAATTGAGGGTCGAAGTTCTACTTTTTTGGCATCCATAGACAGCCGTTCTATCACTATTGACAATAAAGTTCAAATAGCAGTTCGCAAAGCAGACTTTTGTGTAAGTTTGGTGCGTTTTAATGGCGAATCCTTTTTGAAAACCCTAAGAAACAAAATGCTTTGGGGATTAGACAATAGAAATTGATCATTGATCATTAATCATCAATCATTATGTCTCCCAATTGCTATCTAACCCATTAACAATTCCCCCAAATAGAAAAAGCAACAGAAATTTCTTTCTATTGCTTTTTCAGACTTTATAAAAAACAACTAAATGTTACTATTTTTTGGCTTCAGAATTCTCTTCTAACTTAGAACCTGATCTGTTTAAAGAATTGATGGTAGCAAATTTCACCTTCAATGCAGCTATTTTCAAATTGTCTCTAGTAGCTAAATCTTTTTCAATAGCGTTTTTACGAGTGTCTAAAGCTTCATATAAAACTTTGATTTCGTCCCAATCTTCTCTTGAATATGAATCTTTGTTTGCATCTACAGTGTTAACAAAAGTTTCATAAATGTTTAAAGCATTTTTACCTGTAACAAATGAAAATTTCATATCTTCAGATATAACACCTTGTCCGAACAAACGGTCTCTCAATTGGCGTTTGTTGTCTAACACAATTGTTTGGCTGTTTTCAGCAATTTTCGCTTCATAATTAGCTTTCAATTTAGCAAATTTAGCTTTGCTTTCTTCCAATTTAGCTTTCTCATCTTCTTCCATAGTTGCAACTTCTTGTTCAAGTATTGCAATTCTTTGGTTGTAATCATTGTTTATGTTATCCCAGTTTTCAATTGTGTAAACATGTTCTATTTTGTCAATAGAATCGACATAAGTAATGAAATTTTGAGTCTCAGATTTTGGTGCGTTGTTTTTACATGCAGAAGCACCTAATAATAAGGCAACTGATAAAACGATGTAGTTTGAATTTTTTGTCATATAATTTATTTTAATTAGTGCAAAGATGTCGTTTTGTTTTTTCGTTTTGATTACACATATAAAGTTAAATGTTACATAATTAATATATTTTTCACACAGATTTTTTGCTATTAATATTCCCTAAAACGGATATTTTGTATCTATAATGTGCTATTTGAGGTTTGCTTTTTAATTGCGAATGATTTTTTCTGAAAAAAAAATAATCGTTATATAGTATTATATTTGTGATTGATAAATGAATATAAAAATCGTTACAGTAGCTCTTTGTTTGTGGTATTTCCAAATTTCTATTGGTCAAAATAATAGTTTAAATACCACTAATAATATTGGATGGTACAATTATTTTGGAACATTTAAGGTTGCAAAGAGTATAAGTATTCATACAGAATATCAATTTCGTAGAAATAAATTTTTGATGGAAAGGCAGCAAAGTTTATTGCGATTCGGTGTTAATTATCAACTCAATAAAAAAATCCAAATTCGACTTGGTTATGCTTGGATAGAAACATTCCCTTATGGTGAAATTCCTATTAACGGAATGGGAAAAGATTTTACAGAACTTAGGATATTTCAAATGCTTACTTTAACAGATAAAATTTCAATTGTTGATTTTTCACACCGTTTTATGCTTGAGCAACGATGGGTTGGAAGGTACTCAAACCCTAATTTAACTATTGAGGATGAGTTTCCATTTTCGAGTAGGCTGAGATACATGTTTCGTTTTCAAATACCACTCAAAGGTGCAGAAACAATAGATAACACACCTTATATAGCCTTGTATAATGAGCTCTTTATAGGTTTTGGTAAAAATGTAAATTCTAATGTCTTTGACCAAAATCGCATAGGTTTTTTGTTGGGCTATCGTTTCAACAAAAACTTTAGAATTGAGGGCGGTTACCTGAACCAAACATTGCAGTACGGACGACAAATAGGCTCCCAAAATGTGTTTCAAAATAACAACGGCTTTATCATAAATTCAAATTTCAATTTTGACTTGACAAAGAAATAATCAAAAAAAAGCCGATTATTAACATAATTATTGAAAGCTTTTTAAGAAACCATGTTTTTAATAAATAGCCTTATTAAAGGTGCTTAAAACTACTGTTTTGAATTGCTGTTCAATTAGTTTTTTAGACAAAAAACTCAAGTTTTTTCTGAAAAAAAATACATTTCTTATCATTGTTGTCCGATAAAAAAGTAGCCTAAATAAGGCTACTTTTTATTTTTGTAATTTTGTAGTTCTTAAGCAACAAAATTAACATGAGCAAAAGTAACTATTTTTCATCAAAATCGGTTTTCGGACAGCTGATTTCT
>JBDNIM010000063.1:0-1648 GCA_041688295.1 Bacteroidia bacterium | reverse complement strand
GTTTGCCCTCACATTCGGCACATGGAATAGTGTGCATAAACTCCTCGGCCCATTTGCTAATGGAATCGCTTTTGCCCTCAAAATATTGTTCCTCTATAATGGGAATAATCCCTTTAAAATTAATTTCTATGTTGATGGTTCGCTGCTCATAATTGGTGTATGTAATAGGGAAATACTCATCTGTTCCGTTCAAAAGCATGTCAAGATTTTCTTTAGAAAGCTTGTCGATAGGGTCGGCCAAGCTGAATTTGAATTTTTTTGCCAAGCCCCTAAGCTGCGCAAAAGTATAGTTCTCTCTCAGCTCGCCCAAAGGCAAAATGCCACCTTTGTTAATGCTTTTTGTTTGGTCGGGAATAATGTTCTTTATCGCCACTTGGCTTTTTACCCCCAGGCCATTGCAGCTAGGGCAAGCGCCATAAGGACTATTGAAAGAAAATGAATTGGGCTGCGGCTCATCATAGCTCAACCCCGTTTCTGGGTCCATCAAAAATTTAGAGTAAAAAAACGCTTCGTTGGTCTCCATATCCATAATAGAAAGCGTACCTTTGCCAACCTTAAAAGCTGTTTTTATGCTCTCCGATATTCTTTTTTCAGCCTCTTTGCTAGGCTCAATACGGTCGATTAAAATATCAATATCATGGATTTTATAACGGTCAAGCTGCATGTTTTCAGTAATTTCTACTATTTTTCCATCCACCCTCACTTTCCTATACCCTTGTTTTCTAATTTGCTCAAAAAGCTCTCTGTAATGTCCCTTTCTGCCCTTAACCACAGGCGCAAGAATCCCAGTTTTTTTGCTCTCAAACTTCAAAAGAATGTTAGCCAAAATTTGCTCTTCCGAAAACTTAACCATCTTTTTGCCACTCAAATAACTATAAGGCTCGCCCGCGCGGGCATACAACAAACGCAAAAAATCGTAAACTTCGGTAATGGTGCCCACTGTGCTTCGAGGGTTTCTACTCACTGTTTTTTGTTCGATGCTAATAACAGGTGAAAGTCCATTTATTTTATCCACCTGCGGCCGTTTCATATCGCCCATAAACTGTCGGGCATACGCACTAAAAGTATCTAAATATCGCCTTTGCCCTTCGGCAAAAATGGTGTCAAAAGCCAAGCTAGACTTGCCGCTACCGCTCATTCCCGTAAAAACAACGAGCTGATTGCGAGGAATTGTCAAGTCGATGTTTTTTAAATTATGCTCTGCTGCGCCTATAATTTCAATGGTTTCCTGTTCGTTCATGATAAAAAAAATGCTTAACTTTTGTTTAAAAAAATTAAGTTTACAAAGGTCAACAATTTAAAACGAAAAAAGTCTATAATTTTACGAATTTTATTTCTCCCAAATCGACCCAAGCATAGCGTCCAAAGGCAAGTGCAAAAGGTTTTTTTCGCACCCCAAAGTGCTCCCAACATTCTAACCCCTAATTATTAGGAGCTTCATCCTGCACTCAGCTAAAGTCTTATCACCTACTTGGTACCGGTCTCAGTTCAGCCCATAAGTGTGCGGAAGACATTATGAAGTATTCAAGAAGTTTTGAATATTGTCATTTCTTTTATTTGGATTTCCTCCATACAAGATTATTGTATAATTTACTATTTCTTCTTCAAGTTTTAATGAGAATCTGAGTTTTGGTATTTCATATCCTTT
>JBDNIM010000062.1:0-2518 GCA_041688295.1 Bacteroidia bacterium | reverse complement strand
TTTTCCATTACAGCTACTTGTCTCATTTTTAGGGCTTTGTCTTTTGTTGAAACAAATAGAAGAATACCAACAACTGCCTTATTTTCTATTGCGGCAATGTGTATTTGAGCAAATTCGGCATTTAGCTCTTCGATAGAAAAATCTAAACCCAAAGGCTCCCTTAAAATCTTTCTCCTCAAGGCGATGGACTCCATTTGAAAAGAACTTCCAAATTCTAAAACTTCAAAATTTAATGCCTTAGGGGACATTTAAAAAGATTCAATCTGTTTGATGGCAAGTTCGGCAATAGTTTTGCCAATAGCCAATGAGCTTGTGGCAGCAGGACTTGGGGCATTCAAAACATGAATTTCCCTAGGCGTTTCTTTAATATAAAAATCATCTATTAGTCCGCCATTTCTGTCGCAAGCTTGCGCTCTTACACCAGCACCACCGGGAACTAAATCTTCGCTTTTTATGTCTGGTATGAGTTTTTGAAGCGCTTTTGTGAAAGCAGCTTTGCTAAATGAACGATGCATTTCCCCAAAACCTGTTTTCCAATATTTTTTTGCTACTTTAATAAATCCAGGCCATGCAATTGATTCCCATAATTCAACAAAATTAATATGCGATTTTTTATAACCTTCTCTTTTAAAAGCCAATACAGCATTTGGCCCTGCTTCAATCAATCCATCGATTCTACGGGTGAAATGAACGCCTAAAAAAGGAAAGTTTGGGTCTGGAACAGGGTAAATTAAATTTGTAACCATACTGCTTTTTTCGGTTTTTAAGGCATAATATTCTCCTCTGAAAGGAATGATTTTTAAATCTAGGTTGCGTTGCGTTTGCTCAGCTATTTTGTCGCAATATAATCCTGCGCAATTAATCATTAATCCAGATTCAATGTCCATTCTGTCGGTTCTTATTTGAATGAAATTGCCATAATTTTTTACCCTCACTACTTTAGTGTTTAAAAACAATTCGCCACCTAGTTTTTCAAACACCTCTGCATATTTTTTTGCAACAACTTGGTAATCTACAATGCCAGTTTGCGGCACAAAAATGCCTTTTATTCCAACTGTTTTTGGCTCTCTTTGTAATATTTCCTCGGGGCTCAAATATTTTAAACCCTGCAATCCATTTTCTACGCCTCGGTCAAAAATGTTTTCAAGCGCAGGCAATTCCTCTTCTTTTGTTGCAACAATAATTTTGCCGCACAACTCATAAGGAATATTATGTTCTTTACAAAAATCAATGATTAAATGATAGCCTTCAATGCAGTTTTTAGCTTTCAGGCTACCAGGTTTGTAATAAGTCCCACTATGAATAACGCCACTGTTATTACCTGTTTGGTGTGAGGCTACCTTGCTTTCTTTCTCAATAACCGCAATTTTCAAATGCGGCATACTTTTTTTTAGTTGCAAGGCGGTGGCCAATCCCACTATGCCCGCCCCGACTATTGTAACATCAAAATTCATTTTTTTCTATCAGTTTTTTTTCTAAAATTTCTATTCGGGTGTTTTGTTCTTTAATTAAATTAGACTTTCTGTTTGATACAGATTTTATCGGAATTAGTGCCAAAAATCCTATAAAAACACCTGCCCCAAAAAACACTAAAAACAATATAACAAGAGGTGCATTGGTCTGAAATCCAAGAAGTTTTATTGGGGTTGCTTCACTATTCTGCAACGAGAAAGCTATTAAAATGGTCATAAGTATTAATCCAATAATAATTTTTGTAACTGGAAATTTTTTTGTGTTTTGTAAGTCTGTCATGTTGCAAAAATAAGCTAAAAAAAGACTTAATAATGCTAACATTAAATTTTTTTTTATGCACGCCATTCTCCGCTGCTACTCCATAATGTAATGCACATTTTAATTATTGAAAATTTATATAATCTCTAATAACTATTAACAAAATAATATTTTAATAATTGATATTTTTCAGCATCTTTGCACAACTATGAAAACAATTGGGGTGTTTACATCTGGTGGCGACTCGCCTGGCATGAATGCCTGCATTAGAGCGGTTGTGCGCACTGCGGCCCATCAAGGAATATCGGTTTTTGGTATTTATCGAGGGTTTCAAGGGATGATAGAAAACGAAATTTTGCCGTTGGAAACAAAAGCTGTTGGTAACATTATACAATATGGAGGCACAATTTTAAAAACCGCCCGTAGCAAAGACTTTTTGACTGTGGAAGGTAGAAAAAGAGCTTTTGAAAACTTAACAAATCTAAATATCGAAGGTTTGATTTGTATTGGTGGCGATGGCACATACACAGGAGCAGAGGTTTTTTTAAATGAATATGGAATGCCAAGTATTGGGGTTCCTGGCACGATAGATAACGATCTTTATGGCACTGATTTTACGATAGGATTTGATACTGCCGCCAACACAGCTTTGGATGCAATTGATAGAATTAGAGATACAGCCGACTCTCATAACCGTGTTTTTTTTATTGAGGTAATGGGCAAAGACAGTGGCTTTTTGTCTTTGTATGCTGGCATTGCGGGTGGGGCTGAAGGCATTCTTGTGCCT
>JBDNIM010000061.1:0-1151 GCA_041688295.1 Bacteroidia bacterium | reverse complement strand
TAATAAATATTTGCAAAGTTTATTTTTGTTTCTTGAAAAACAAAACATTAGATTTGCACTTCTGTAAAAAAGGTCGGATGGCCGAGTGGCTAGGCACGGGTCTGCAAAACCCTCTACAGCGGTTCGAATCCGCTTCCGACCTCCATCATCATTAAAACATTTTTCAAAACAAATTGTTATACAATCATGAAAAATACATTTATAATTATGGGACTATTAAGTTTATTAACATCATGTTTCGTGGGCAAATCTAAAAAAGTTGAAGCAGCAGAAACAAATCAACCAAGCAATTCAATTTATGATGTTTCCATCAAATCTTTAGATGGAAACTCTACAATTAATTTCTCTGATTTCAAAGGTAAACATATCCTTGTTGTAAACACAGCGAGCGCTTGTGGATATACCAAACAATATGAAAACATTCAAAGCTTTTATGAAAAATACAAAGATAGCAATGTCGTTGTTGTCGGTGTGCCATGCAATCAATTTGGCGGACAAGAATCTGGTTCAGCATCAGAAATAGGTGCTTTTTGTGAAAAAAACTTTGGGGTAACTTTTCTAATGACAGAAAAAACCGATGTTAAAGGCCCAAATCAACACCCCTTATACCAATGGTTGTGCAACAAAGATAAAAATGGTGCCGATAATTTTGAGGTAAAATGGAATTTCAACAAATTTGTTGTAAGTCCGGAAGGCAGGTTATTGCATTATTTTTCTTCTAACACAAAACCAGAAGACAAAGAATTTCTTTCAGCGTTTAATTTTCAATAATTAAACCTACTGGTTATTTTTCTCATAAGCATTAATAATTTCTTTAACCAAGCGATGTCTAACAACATCCTCAACGGTTAATAAAACCATACTTATTCCTTTAATATTTGCTAATATCCGTGTTGCTTTTTGCAGCCCGGATATTTGTTTTGACGGCAAATCTACCTGACTCATATCGCCAGTAATGATAACCTTTGCATGAGGCCCCATTCTTGTTAAAAACATTTTTATTTGTAAATCTGTCGTATTTTGAGCCTCATCCAAAATCACGAAACAGTTATCAAGCGTTCGTCCTCTCATAAAAGCAAGTGGAGCAACCTCTATAGTTCTATTTTCTAAGTATAATTTTAACTTTTCGGGAGGAATCATATCTTCTAAAG
>JBDNIM010000060.1:0-1625 GCA_041688295.1 Bacteroidia bacterium | reverse complement strand
CTCTCATTATATCCCAAAAACCGCCCTTGCGTTTTTTGTAGTTGTTTCTGCAATGTTTTCTATCGTTGTTTCAAAAACAAAAGACAGTTTCTCGCCAATTAAAGGTATGTAGCTGCTTTCATTTCTTTTGCCTCGGTGGGGAGTGGGCGGCAGATAGGGCGAGTCTGTTTCAAGCACCAAATGTTGCAATCCTATTTCTTTAACAATGTCGCCAAGTGTGCTGTTTTTATAAGTAACAACACCGCCAATACCCAAATAAAACCCCAGGTCAATAATTTCTTTAGCCTCCTCTATCGAACCAGAAAAACAATGAAAAACACCACTTGGTTTTTTGTCCATTTTCTTTACCAATTGTATGGTTTGGTGAGTGGCATTTCGTGTGTGAATGGAAACGGGCAAATTCAGTTCTGCGGCCCATTCACACTGCTTTATAAAAACTCTGTTTTGTATGTTTTCTGTGGTTTTGTCCCAATGTAAATCAATGCCTATTTCGCCAACTCCATAATATTTAAAGTCGGAAAACAGCTCTTTTTCTATTTGGTCTAAATGCAGTTTATAGTGTTCCGAAACCGAGCATGGGTGAATCCCCATCATAGCAAAGCAATTCTCGGGATACTTTAAGGCCAATGCTTTTGTTAGTTCAATGGTCTCTAGGTCTATGTTGGGCAACATCATTTTATCCACGCCCAAAAGAATGCTGCGTTCAATAACTGTTTCTGTGTCTTCAAGAAATTCCTCATCAAAAAGATGCGTGTGTGTGTCTATCCAATGCAGTTTGCTTAGTTCCATTTTATTTTTTCTTTGTTCAAAAAAGCAGCGATGCCTTGCTTGCAGTCTTCTGTTGCTCTGGCTTTTGCATTAAATTGGGCCGCAAGTTCCAATTGTTCTTTAAGCGGTTTGTTGTCTATTTCAAGCAGCAATTGTTTGGTGAGGGCAACGGATTGATAGGAAACAGATTCCACCAAGTTTTCTGCAAATTGCAACACTTGGCTTTCTATCAATTCTTTATCAAAAATTTGATTAATAAGGTTTAATTTCAATGTGTTTTCTGCCGAATAAATAGCACCAGTCAAAAGCATTTCTTTGGCTTTGTTGCTCCCAATTTTAGGGCCTAAAAAAACGGATACAATTGCAGGAATAAATCCAATTTTCACTCCTGTGTATGCAAATTTGGCTTCGGGGGTAGCAAACACAAAATCGCACAAGGTAGCCAAACCACATCCGCCTGCAAAAGCTGCGCCTTCTACCTGAGCGATTGTTATTTTAGGAAAACTGTTCAATGTTTGAAACAATTGCATCAAAGCCATCGAATCTTCTAAGTTTTCTTCATAGCTGTTGTTTTGAAGTTTTTTTAAATATTCTAAATCGGCACCAGCGCAAAATGCTTCGCCATTTGCTTTTATTATTACAATTTTGCAATCGGGGTTGTTTTTCAAAGATTCTAAATGCCCCAAAAGTTGTTTTGCCATTTTATCGTCAAGTGCATTTCTCTTTTCGGGACGATTCAGCGTTATGGTGGCAATTTTATTTTTTATGTCTAAAAGAATCATGGTGCAAAAATATTAATTATTTAGGGGAAAGTTTGTTTTTGTTACTTGAAAATAAGAATAAAGGAAAAAAGGAAT
>JBDNIM010000059.1:0-7889 GCA_041688295.1 Bacteroidia bacterium | reverse complement strand
TCGGCAATTTCTAAAGCTTGCTCGCCATCATCCGGTTGAGAGATTAATAAATCGGATGTTTTAATCCCTAATTTTTGAGCATAAAATTTATCAAAGGCATGCTCTGCATCAATAAATGCACACAAACCGCCTTTTTTTTGTGCTTCGGCAATGCAACTTAAAGCAAGCGTTGTTTTTCCACTGCTCTCTGGTCCATACACCTCAATGATTCTTCCTTTTGGAAAACCACCCACACCCAATGCCATATCCAAACCAAACGAACCTGTAGAAATTACTTCTGTTGTAACGGTGGTTTTGTCATCCATTTTCATGATAACTCCTTTGCCATAACTCTTTTCTAGCTTGTCTATTGTAAGTTTTAATGCCTTCGCTTTTTCCGAAATTGTTTCTGCCATAACTATATGGAACAAAATAAGGCAAACGATTTTTTGTGTTATGCACAATTATCGTTGTCTTATTAACAAAAAGAGGGCTTGTTTTTGGAAAAAAACAAGCCCTCTTTAATATATTTAAAAAATAATTATAACAAACGATTGCTCAGCCAAATGGTGCAAGAGTCTAATGCGTTTTTTTGAGTACCAAAATAATCTGGGGCATCATATTTATACATTTTCATTTTAATGCGGTTTCTGCCATCATAAAACTGACCAATAACAAATGTTTTCCAATCGCATTCAAAATGATATGGCGTAGAGAATAAACCATTCTTAAAAGTTTGCGTTTTTGGATTGTAATCTGTGCTACCACCAGATGAACCCCCACCATAATTTAAAGCCAATTCGAAAGTATAAGTGCCAAATCGAGGGTCGAAATTTTGAGGATTTTCTAAACTTCTTGGATCAAAATTTATTTGAAAATCATCTACCTTAGTAATACACTTGCAATCTAAAGAATCTATATAAAATTCATGTGGCTTTTTTTCATTGCATCTGTTATACATCCAAACTGAGCCAGGCGGACATTGGCATTTGCCATCTATTATAAATCTGCCTCCATAGCAATCTTCTGTTTTACACTTGCGTTTGCAGGTGGCAAAAAACAAAATTAAAACAGTTAATATTAAGAAATTTAATGGCTTAACGAATGAATTTATAAGATTTGTTTTCATAAGAATTTTTTATGATACTGCAAACATGTAATAAAAAAATCATATAAACAAATTTATTTTTTTTAAAGCAGCCAAAATGCAGAAAATACTGTTTACTTCAAAATAAACGAAGAAGTACCAATTCTATGCCCTTCGGCAAAAATCTCAACGGTGTATGTCCCTTTTGTAAAATCGCCTTGTTTTTTGCAATATACAATTGCATCTATTCTATTGTTTTGATAATCAATTGTTTTTTTCTCTGTGTATAAAGTTTCTGTGCCATCCACTTTTGTAGTTTGCACTTTACTAGTAATTGGCGCGCCATCTGGACCTATTAATTTCACAAAAATTTCTTTATCTCCAGATTCTGAAACTTCGTTTTTATCAAGCGTAAATTTAATTTTAATTTCCTCTGTTCTGCTAGCTTTGTCGGTTGTAACTTCTTTTTTGCCAAATAGTTTTCTTTCTCTCACTGCGAATGCAGAGATAGAACCGGCATTCAATTTTCTTGCAATGCTGATGGTTCTGTCTTTAGATTCAATGACTTTCTTTTGGTCAGAAACTTTTACTTTCTCAGTGCTCAACTCTTCGTTCAATCCTGTGTTTTCTTGGGTTAGGTTTTCCACTTTTTGAGACAACTCGGCTATTTTTAGTTTGTAGTTTTCTATATCTAATTTCAGTTGTGCTATTTCAGATTTTGCTCTTTTAACATCTGCATCGCTCAAATTTCCTTTTTTCAGCAACACTTTAATTTGGTTGATTTTTTCGTTCAATGCAGCATCTTGTGTTGCCAACTTCCCTTTTAATCCCTCGTTTTCTTCATTCAATATGTCAAACTTTTCTATCTCTGCTTGCAATTCTTTTTGCAAATCAGATTTTTCGTCTGTTAATTTTTCAACAACAATTTTGTTTTCTTTTTTGCTTGTAAAATGGTTGTATAAAAGACCAATATTGAATAAAAATAGGATGCCTATTAAGGTTAATAGATAAATTTTGCTTCTATTATCCTTCTCGTTTTGTTTAATTTCCATGATTTTTGTGTGTTATAATTTGTATTTTAAAGATGCAAAGTTAGACACTTTGTTTCAATTCTTCAAAAAATGATTTTAATTTATTCAAACTTTTCAACATTTCTTGTGTAGGATTGCCCACATTCTTTGTTTTTTGCATCAATTCATTGGCGCCATTTAGGGTAAACCCTTTTTCTTTTACCAAAATTTTAATTTGCTTTAAATCCTCAATGTTATGCCATGTAAACAGTCTGTCTCCTTTTTTATTTTTGGTTAAATTTTGCAAACAAACAAACTCTTTTTCCCAAAAACGAATGACTGAAGCCGGTAATTCCATAATTTGCGACACCTCACTCATTTTGTAGAATAATTTTTTCTCAGTTTGTTCCATTTAGTCGAAAGATTGTGTTGGTGCAGATGCTTTTTCTAGCACTTGTTGATATTCTTCGTTAGTCAAATCATTAAAGAAAAAATATACAGGATTAATTGGCACGCCATCTTTATGCACCTCATAATGCAAATGCGCACCTGTAGATTTTCCTGTGCTTCCCACATGTCCTATCAATTGCCCCCGTTTAACTTTTTGCCCAACTTTGCAACTAAACTTACTTAAATGCGCATATAAAGTTTCATATCCATTGCCATGATTGATAACAATGTGTTGGCCATAGCCCCAAAATTCTGATTTCACCAAAGATACCACACCATTTGCGGTTGCATAAACCTCAACTCCCCTAGGTGCTGTAAAATCTATGCCAGCGTGAAAGCGAGAAGTTCTGTAAAAAGGGTCGGTTCTGTATCCAAATCCTGAACCAATTCGCTCAAGTTTCTTATTTGCCACCGGCTGAATGGCAGGAATGCGTTCTAAATAGTCTTTTTTGTCTTTTGCCATTACCAAAAGTTGGTCGTAACTATTATTTTGCGCATCAAATTGTTTTGTTAAATAATCAAGTTTTTTGTTCAATTCTATCAACAATTGCGAGTTGGGTACCTTTTTTAGGCGATTATATTTTTCTAAAACAGCCTCGCTCGTTTGTCCAATGTTACTTTCTTTGGGCGGGTCAACTTCATATATGGATCTATAAATACTAATGTCTTTTTCTTTTAGTTTTATCAAATTGTTGCTAATAACCCCAAGTTGTTGGTTTATAATTTCAATTTCAGCTTCCAAATCCGAATTGGCAGACTTTAGTGTTTTTTCGCCAGGCGAATCAACAAACCTTGAGAAAACTAAAAAAAACACAAACCCTAAAATTAATGAGAAAGAAACCACACCCACCCCTCTTAAAAGCAATTTCCAATTGCTTAGTTTGTACTTTTCATAGTTCAGTGTTTTAGGATTAAAAAAATATTTGGTTTTTGCCATGTATAATTACTCTGTTCTATTTCGTATTTTTGCGACCTAAATTTTTAAGACTTCAAAAATAAGTGAATATTTTAGAAAACAACATGAATAGTGCAAAAGAAATAAGACAAACATTTTTAGATTTTTTTAATTCAAAGAATCATCAAATAGTTTCATCGGCTCCGGTGGTTATAAAAAACGACCCAACTTTGATGTTTACCAATGCAGGAATGAACCAATTTAAGGATTATTTTTTGGGGAATAAAAAATCACCTTTCCCACGCATAGCCGACACACAGAAATGTTTGAGGGTGAGCGGCAAACACAATGATTTGGAGGAAGTTGGGGTTGACCATTACCACCATACTTTGTTTGAAATGTTAGGAAATTGGAGCTTTGGCGATTATTTTAAAAAAGAAGCCATTCAATGGAGTTGGGAGCTGCTGACAGAAGTTTATAAAATAGATAAAAACAAATTATATGTTACTGTTTTTGAAGGCGACAGCAGCGAAGGACTTTCCTTTGACCAAGAAGCTTATGATATTTGGGCATCATTAATTCATCCGTCACGCATTTTAAAAGGAAACAAAAAAGACAATTTTTGGGAAATGGGTGCAACTGGCCCATGCGGACCATGCAGCGAAATTCATGTTGACTTAAGAAACGAAGAAGACAAAAAAAATACAGATGGTACTTTGCTTGTAAACAACGACCACCCTGAAGTTATCGAAATTTGGAACAATGTGTTTATGGAATTTAACCGCAAGGCAGATGGCTCTTTAGAAAAACTACCCAATCAGCATGTGGACACAGGTATGGGTTTCGAGAGGTTGACAAGGGTTTTGCAAAACAAAAAATCAAACTACGACACCGATATCTTTTCGCCAATTATTCAAAAGCTGGAAGAAATATCTGGCAAAGCCTATCAAGGAACGGACAGCAAACCGGATATTGCATTCAGAGTAATAGCGGATCATATTAGGGCCGTGGCTTTTTGTATTGCCGATGGACAATTGCCAAGCAACACCGGGGCGGGCTATGTAATAAGAAGGATTTTGCGCAGGGCGGTTAGATATGGATATAGCTATTTAGACTTAAAAGAATCTTTCATGCACCAATTGATTCCTATTTTGGTGGAAAGTTTTGGTTCTGTTTTTCCTGAAATTAAAGAGCAAGAAAGTTTTATTACAAAAGTGATTCATGAAGAGGGAAACACTTTTTTGAGAACTTTGGCATTGGGCTTGGATAAAATAAATCAATACCTTTTGAACGACAGCAAAACTTTAGACGCTAAAACAACTTTTGAATTGTATGATACTTTTGGTTTTCCTATCGATTTAACACAGTTGATTTGCCAAGAATCCGAAACGGTTGTTGATATCGAAGGATTTGAAAACTTGCTGCAAGCGCAAAAAAACAGAAGTAAAAAAGATGCTGAAAAAACGACTGGTGATTGGCATTTTATGCTCGAAGACGATACAGAGGAGTTTATTGGCTATGATTTTACGGAAGCAACCGTTAAAATTGTGAAATACAGAACCATTACGGTCAAAAACAAAGAACAGTTTCAATTGGTGTTTAATATTACGCCTTTTTATGCAGAAAGTGGCGGACAAGTGGGCGACAATGGCACCATGAAAGGCATTATAAATGATGAAATTATTACTATTATTGACACGCAAAAAGAAAATGATTTGATTGTGCATTTTTGCGACAAATTGCCAGAAGATAAAATTCAAAGTTTTTTTGTTAAAATAAACGAAACCAAACGAGAACTTACAACGAGCAACCACTCGGCAACACATCTTTTACATGCCGCACTCAAACAAGTGTTGGGCCATCATGTGGCACAAAAAGGTAGTTTGGTAAACGAAGAACATTTGCGTTTCGATTTTAGTCATTTTTCAAAAATAGACGAAGAACATTTGCAAACGATTGAAACAATTGTGAACCAAAAAATAGAGGAAGGCATTTATTTAGAAGAAAAAAGAAATGTTCCTATAAAAACAGCTACCGAAAGCCTTGGTGCAACCGCTTTGTTTGGCGAAAAATATGGCGACACCGTGCGGGTTATTTCTTTTGATAAAGATTTTTCAATTGAGCTTTGTGGCGGCACACATGTAAAAAATACCTCACAAATAAAGTTCTTTAAAATAACTAGCGAAAGCTCGGTGGCGGCTGGTGTCAGGAGAATTGAGGCTATAAGCTCTAAAGCTGTCGAAGATTTATTTAAACAAAATGAAGCCCTTTTGCATGCCATCAAACAAACCCTAGGCAATCCAAAAAACATTGAGCAAGCATTAGCCAAATTGTTGGACGAAAAGCAAGATTTAGAAATCCGCTTGTTGGCGTTGGAAACCGAAAAAGCAAAGGCTTTTAAAAAGGAAGCCATTCTGCAAATAAACGAAAAAAATGGGGTTCAATATTTAGTGGCGCAATGTTTGGATATTAATCCCGAACAGTTAAAAAATGTGTGTTTTCAATTGAGACAAGAGTTTCCAAACCTTTTTTCAGTTATTGGTTCTAGCTATTTGGGAAAACCCAGCATCACCGTGTTTGCAACCGAATCTATTGTGGAAAAACATAAGATAAACTGTCAGACAATGGCAAGAGAACTAGCAAAAAACATTGAAGGTGGGGGAGGAGGACAAGCTTTCTATGCAACAGCAGGCGGCAAAAAACTAGATGGACTAGCCGCTGCTATGGAACAAGCAAAACTTTTGACAATTGAATAAGTTTTGTTAAAAAAAATAACATATTTAACCCATAAAGAAATAGACCAAAACGCTTGGGACAAAGCTATAGACAATAGCTATAATGGCAATGTTTACGCCTATTCTTTTTATTTAAACACCATGGCAAACAATCAATGGGATGCCTTGGTATATGGCAATTATGAAGCGGTTTTTCCTTTGGTGTTCAACAAAAAATGGGGCATAAATTATTTATACCAGCCTTATTTTTGTCAGCAATTGGGGTTGTTTGCTAAAAATAAGATAACCCAATCTTTTATGGAGCAATTTATTGATGCCATTCCTTCTAAATTCAGGTATTGGAATTTTCATTTGAACACAGAGAATACTTTTTTCAATCACGATATTCTATTCAATAATCGTACGAATTATAATTTGTCTTTAAACAACGATTACATTTCTATTTTTGATAATTACAAATCGGATGCTAAAAAAAACATTGCACAAGCCACATTAAAAGGCTTTAGTTTTAGCCCAAATCATGATTTGAAAATGGTGGCCGATGTGTTTTTTCAGACTTATGGTGAACATTATCCGAACAATGAAAAACTAAGTGTCAAAATTATTGCATGTATGCAATTAGCGATTAAGAAAAACAAGGGATTTAGCCGCGCCATCTTCGATTCTGATGGCAATTTATGGAGTGTGGGCTTCTTTTTCATGTCGCACAATACCATTTATTACACCATTGCGGCACCAACCGAAGCTGGAAAAAAGAATGCGGCTACGCATCTTTTGATTGATGAGGTAATTAAAGAATTTTCTAACAAAAACCTAACCTTCGACTTTGAAGGGTCAGACATAAAGAGTGTGGCTTATTTTTATTCAAAATTTGGGTCGGAGCGAAAGTTCTATTTGCAAATAACAAAAAACAATTTGCCTTTTTGGTGTAAATTTTTAAAGAAATAAATTATTTTTTCGTAGGAAAACGACTAGAGGCTAGCTCCTACAGTATGCCTACAATTTATATCTTTGAATCTTTGAAAACAAGGTAGTTAATGCAATATTGTGTGAATTGCTTGCGCAAAAACTTCCTTTCTTGTGTCGGTTTCGCTTGTTAATAAAACTGTGGTGGCCGTGTATGCTACTTTTCTAGCTAATTCTATATCGATTAGCAAGGGTTTAGATTTTCCTATTATTTTTTTAAAAGAATGTCTATCTCCCAATTGTATTTCCAATTGTTGCAAGCGTTTGGCTAAGCCTGCTTTTTCTATAGTAAATTTCAATAATAGAGCGATTTGTTGTTATTATCTCCCTTTATAATGTAATCGAGCACCATTTTTAATAGTTAGCACCCCATAAGAAATATTGCCGTAGGCTTTTAGTAAAATAACCTTTGTTTGAGGGTATTTGCTTTTTTTCTTTCACCAAGTCCACGCCATTGCCATTTGGGAATTTTACATTATGATTCTCCGCTTTTCTTTGCCATCTATGATTAATTTTTTTTTAAAAATTAATCATAGATGGCAAATGTTCTATTTATTATAGCTTGTAAGAAAAAAGGGGGCTAATGATTATCTTTTATTTATGGGTTGGTTGAAATTTTGTGCAAAAGATATTTATGAGAGTAAAATTATTTTATAAGATTTAAAATGTTACAACGGCAGACAATCTATAAACCAAATTCTCATTAACTCCATTTTCTAGATATGAAACATCTGTTTGAATTTTTAAGCTATGTTTTTTAAAATAAT
>JBDNIM010000058.1:0-1846 GCA_041688295.1 Bacteroidia bacterium | reverse complement strand
GAAGTCTATCTTTATCAAAATTATATGCCTTCGTAAAATTACGAATGTACATATCATTAAGCTGCAAGCTGTTTTTTATATCTATGTGAGCCAAAATATGGGTATTTAGAAGATTCAATTTTACATAAAAACAAAGCAGACTAGCCCAATTGGCTTTTTGTTTAAAAAAAACACCCTGTTAGCCATTTGCAACATTTTTTTGTCTAAAAATTGGGCATGTATCTGGCTTTTATGCAAATAAAAAAAAGAAATAAAACAAAGCATTGCTTTCCAATTAATTGCTT
This sequence comes from Bacteroidia bacterium, assembly GCA_041688295.1. GTDB lineage: Bacteria > Bacteroidota > Bacteroidia > NS11-12g > UBA955 > JABMMZ01. Next base: position 1,562 of record JBDNIM010000058.1, on the reverse strand, counting down.
TTTTTTTATGCGCAATATATATTTATTATTAGGTTTTTATCCCATAATGAATGTAATTTGCAGCGAAACAAAACAGAGGAAAATTGCCTTAAAAAAATGGCAATCAGACCATTGGTTTTTTTTTGAAAAGAAAAAAACCGCCCCCACAAGCAAAAACCTTTGTATTCTTTCAACATAAAATATAAAAAACAAAATGGCCGAAACAAAATTTAACATAGCCGTGCTCATAGATGGCGACAACGCGCAGTCCCGCCTCATAAAAGAAATTATCGAAGAGGTTTCCAAATACGGAAAAGCCACCATCAGGCGCATTTATGGCGACTGGACAACGCCCCAAATGAACAGTTGGAAAGATATAATCAACCAATATTCCATCAGCCCGATACAAAAATTTGCCTACACAACCGGCAAAAACTCCACAGATAGTTCCCTAATCATAGACGCCATGGACATTTTGCACAGCAAAAGTGTCGAAGGGTTTTGCATCGTTTCCAGCGACAGCGACTACACCGGCCTGGCAAAAAGGATAAGAGAAGAGGGCATTTTCGTGATGGGAATAGGCAGAAAAACAACCCCAGTTGCGTTTTCGCACTCCTGCGAAGTGTTCACCTTTAGCGAAAACCTAACAACAGAACTCGACACACCAAAACCCATACCTGCCAAGCCAAAAAACAAAACCGCAACTGCCCAAAAAGGCAAAAAAACAAAGGAAATAGCCAAGGCTGCAACCCCTCCCGTTTTGGAAAACTTAGCTAAAACAAAAACCTTTCCTGCCATCGACCTAGACTTAATAGACAAGGCTTTTGAAATCTCCATCAACGAAGATGCCGAAGCCTTTATCTCCAAAGTGGGCGCCTCGCTGCGCAAAATAGACCCCAGTTTCGACACCCGCACATACGGTTTTAAAACATTGACCCAGCTTTTTGGCAAAATTGAGAAATACACAGTCGTACACAACGAAGTAAACGGACTAAACTACCCCCTGCTCAGGCTGAAATAATCCACTCCTTATATAAACGCCTAAAAAACAAGGCGCGTGTGCCCCGTTTTTGCTTCCGCTCTGTTCTTTTTTTCTTTAGGTTGAAGGGGGAGAAGGTGTTTTTTTAATAGTGTTTGGTATTTTTTGGGGGGATGGGATACAATATTTGCAAGAACAAAGGAGGATTCCGTGTTGTTTAAAAATCTTGTACCATTTCTAATTTTAAAATAGACCAAACTATTTTAAATGCCAGTCAGCTCCACCTTAGAAATTCTTTTTTATAAAATAAAAAAGTGCAATTTCTTGAACGGAGACATAGCTTTCAATATAATCCAATTACAGCTGCGCTTGATTGTCCTATTTTCAAGCATTTTCGGTATTAGTTTCTTCTCTAAAGCAAAAATCGCGCCTAAATTAAATAAAAAATAAATTTTTTATTCGGGAAATTTGTTTTTAATTTGTATTCTAATTATCAAAAAATGATGAACCAAAATGTGAAAACCTATATCCAAAAACACAGCCACTTGCCAGGCATGCCTAGCCAAGACAGTGTTTTGAACAACGGGCAAGATGTGGGCGAATT
>JBDNIM010000057.1:0-3656 GCA_041688295.1 Bacteroidia bacterium | reverse complement strand
TTGCAACCCGAAATGAGCGCACCCGAGCTTTGTCAAAAAATGCTTATTGAGATAGAAAAAGAAACCTTCGATTTTATCTGCCTAAATTTTGCAAATGCGGACATGGTAGGGCACACCGGCAATTGGGAGGCCATTTTAAAAGCGGTTGAAACGGTGGATAATTGTGCAAAACAGTTGGTGGAAAAAGGCACAGCCCACGGCTACCAGTTTATAATAATAGCCGACCACGGCAACTCTGACGAAGCCAGAAACCCAGACGGCACGCCAAACACAGCGCATAGCAAAAACCCTGTACCTTGTTTTGTTATTTCAGACAAATGCAAAGTCTTGTTAAGTAGCGGAAAACTAGCCGACATCGCCCCAACGGTTCTTCATTTAATGGAAATAAAAAAACCATCTATTATGACAGGCAATGACTTAATTCTTAGTTGAAAAAATTACCTTAACTTTTAAGTCTCATTGCCATTTATTGCCCCTTTTTCTATTAAATTTGCCCACACATGTTAAAAACCATAGCATTTATATTTCTATTTCAAACAATGGGTGTCTCTTTTGCCCAAAACGAAAGCAACAAAGTTTACAAACGCATTGCCTTAGATGCACTCGAAAACAATAACGAAGTGATGTTCTACAAAGGACAACCTTACACAGGCGTTACATTTGACATGTTTGAAAACAAAACAAAAAGGCAAGAACTGTGGTGGAAAGACGGCTTGCTGAATGGCACAAAAACAGAATATTTTGAAGGTGGAATGGTTGTTCGAGCCAAAATGAATTTTGAAATGGGCAAAAGACAAGGCGCGTTTATAAACTTTTACCCAAACGGAAAAACAAAATTGGCGGGCAAATACTATTACGATTTGTTGGACAGCACAATCAATGCTTTTTACGAAACGGGCACACCAAAATATACCTATCATTACGAAAAAGGAGTGAAAAACGGCTACACAATTACCTATTACCCTAATGGAAACATAGAGCAAAAAGTGAATGTAATTAACGATGCTCCGCAAGGGTTTATGAAAAAATTTTATGAAGCAGGCAACATAAGACTGGAAGCATTTTATACCCAAGGTGTCAGAAATGGGATGTATTACAGTTATCACATAACAGGACAAATAGCCGAAGAAAGCTATTTTAAAAACGGATTACAAGACAGCATTTCACGATATTACGACAATGTGTTTGGCACCCTTATGAAAGTAGAGTTTTATAAAAATGGCAAAAAAAATGGGGTGCAAATAACCTACAATGAGCTAGGCGACACAACAGCGGTTTATAATTTTATGAATGACATTAAAGAAGGCGCTTACAAAAAATATGTGGCTAACAATATGAACATCCGCAAAAAAGGGCTGTTTGTTAAAAAGAAAAAAAGGATTTATAAAGGCTATGTAAAAGGATTGGACGAAACCGGGTTTTATATAAACGGAGTGTTAGATGGCGAGTTTAAAACCGGGCTAACCAACAAAGAATACCATGCAGAAGGTTTTTACACGATGGGGAAAATTACGGGCGAATGGAAATATTTTGACATTAAAGGCAAAGTTGTGTTGCACGAAAAATATGACGAAACTGGCGAATTAATATACCAAAAGCCAAAATTAAAAACCGCCTCAGACGAAGAGAAAGATTCTAACTAAAAATAATTATTTTGTAATTGTTAAAAAAACCTTATTTTTGTACAAAGAATGAGTATAAAACTACAAAGAATCATTATTTCATTATTGTTATTGTTTTGTTTTTCTGCGATAGAAGGGCAAAACATTCGCAATTATGCTGTTGAAGTTTCTTGCAGTGCAAGAATACACAACTCTACACAATCCATTTTAGATTTTAATTGGCGCTATTTGTTGCCTACCCCAATAGGGCAAAGGGTTTTTAGAAAAACAAAAACCGCTTACAGTTGGGGTGCAGCCTTAAGAACAATTCCAACAACCGACTCTACTTTTAGCGACACTGTTTCCACAGGGGTTGGCTACGAATACCGTTTTGAAAAAGACACCGGCCATGATGGCTATTCTGTTCAAGGTTATATATATGCAGGCCACCGATTGCCGGCAAACAAAAACCGAGGCACCATTTTATTAATTGTTGATAGCACACACAAAACTTTTTTGAACAACAACCTCCGCACCTATCGCAACGATTTGATTGGAGACGGATGGTTTACAAAAATCCTTTGGGTTTCTACTGCTACAACGGTTGCCACCATAAAAACATATATCGTAGCGCAATACAATGCAGCACCAACCCAAGTGAAAACAGTTTGTTTAATTGGCGATGTTGCAGTGCCTTATTCTGGCGATTTTAGGGCAAGCGGAAATTTTCCACCCGATGGACACACCACGGGCTCGCCCCCTAGCCACGAAGGCGCTTGGCCTGCCGACCAATATTATGGCGACACCAATAGCAGTGCTTGGAGCGACATTTCGGTTACAAATAATCTGGGCGCAAGGGCCGCAAACAACAACAACCCAAGCGATGGAAAATTTGATCAAACATTCATACCCACCCTGCTAGAGTTGGAAGTGGGGCGCATAGATTTGTCCGACTTGCCCGCTTTTTCAGAAACTGAAAGAGAGCTTTTGCAACGCTATTTTACAAAAAATCATGATTACAAACACAAAGTGTTTACCCCCATAGAACGGTGTTTGATAGACGATAATTTTGGGTTGCTCAACTACCCTTATCCTTTTATTGACGAACATTTTGCAACCAACGCCTATCGCAACATGGCGCCATTAAAGAACAGAACCGTTTGTTCAAACATAGATTATTTAAGCAACCTAAACACCAACTCCTACCAATGGAGCTTTGGCTTTGGGGCCGGCAATTACAACTCGGCAAGTGGCATTGGCACCACCGGAAACTTTGCCTCCTCTACCCAAGAAGTGAGAAGTGTTTTCACAGGATTGTTCGGCAGCTATTTTGGCGATTTTGATAATTCGAACAATTTATTGAGAGGTGTTTTAGGTGCAAAAGGACACACCCTAAACTCATTTTGGTGTGGCCGCCCCCATTGGTTTTTTCATCACATGGGCCTGGGCGACCACATTGGCTATAGCACCCTAAGAACCCAAAACAATTTCAACACCGCTACATCTAGTTTCCTTTACCCCACTCCCTCCATTGGCTACCTTCAAATACATGCAGCCTTAATGGGCGACCCAAGCACACGCTTTCAGGTTGTAGAGCCTGTTTCTAAATTCACAGTTAGGCAAGACAGTTGCCACAATAGATTTATTTTAAAATGGAGCGCCCCTGCAGACACAGCCGTCCACCGCTTTTATTTGTTCAGGGCCAAACACATTGACAGCGTGTTTACACATTTTGCAACCACCACAAACAACACCTATAAAGACAGTTTTCCTTTAACAGGAAACAATGTTTACATGGCAAGACCGTTGAAACTACAAGAAAGCGGCAGCGGCACCTACTTTAATTTAGGGCAAGGTTTGTTTGATACCATTGCATTTTTTCTACCAATAGCCAATGCCGGCCCCAATGTTTCTGTTTGCCGAAACTCCATGGCTACAATTGGCGTTGCCACCCCTTCAAACACCGTTAATTGCACCTATTTATGGCAAACGGGCGATTCCATTGGCAGCCCTTTGCAAATAAGAGTAACAAGCAATGTAACAAAATATTTATTT
>JBDNIM010000521.1:0-4535 GCA_041688295.1 Bacteroidia bacterium | reverse complement strand
TTTGCGCCACTATTATCTGCTACTTTTAATCGACTTTCTGTTTGTATCATTATTTTGCTTTTTCAATTATTTCTACTAATCTCCAACGCTTAAGTTTACTTAAGGGTCTGGTTTCCATTATTTTTACAACATCATTAAGCGCACACTCATTTTTTTCATCATGAGCATAGAACTTTTTAGTTTTAGAAAAATATTTTCCGTACTTAGGATGTTTCACTTTCGTTTCTAAAGTTACAACAATGGACTTATTCATTCCGCTGCTTACAACTTTTCCAACTATTTCTTTTCTTGAATTTCTTGTTTCCATATTATTCTGCTTTTTCAGAAGCTTTTAGTTCATTGTCTATTCGTCTAGAGTTTAATTCAGTAAGCAGTCTAGCCACTTCCTTTTTCATCTCGTTAATTTTGTGCGGTTGCTCAATTCTAGCCACTGCATTATTAAATTTAGTTTTTACTAATTTAACTTTTTCTTCTTTATATCTAGCTACTAACTCTGCAGTAGGTAAATCTTTATAATCCCTGTTTTTCATTATTCTGCGTAATCGGGTTTAACTATAAATTTTGTTGAAACTGGTAATTTTTGAGCTGCTAAGTACATGCCTCTCTCTGCTATTTCAAGAGAAACACCTGTAACTTCAAACATAATTGTTCCTGGTTTAACTATCGCAACCCAATATTCAGGGGCACCTTTACCTTTACCCATACGAACCTCTGCAGGTTTTTTGGTAATCGGTTTGTCAGGAAAAATTCTGATCCACACTTGACCTTCCCTTTTCATATATCTAGTTAGGGCAACCCTTGCTGCCTCAATTTGTCTGGCTGTAATCCAAGACTCTTCCATACTTTTTATACCAAAAGTGCCAAAACTAAGTCTGTGGCCTCTTGTAGCTAGACCTTTAATTCTGCCTTTATGTTGTTTTCTATACTTGGTTCTTTTTGGACTTAACATCTCTTAATTTACTTTTTTATTATTCAATCTAATCTATTAATCTCTTCTTCTTCTATCTCCACCGCCTCTTTGGCCAGGTGCATTGTTATTTCTTGGACCTCTTCTGTTATCAAAACTGTTTGGTCTGTTGTCATCTTTTTTTGGACCTCTATCAGAACCAATATTTAAAGAAAGATCTCTCTTGCCATAAATTTCACCTCTACAAATCCAAACTTTAACACCAATCTTACCATAAACAGTTAGAGCCTCTCCTAATGCATAATCAATATCAGATCTTAAAGTGTGTAAAGGTGTTCTACCTTCTTTAAACTTTTCAGAACGCGCTATCTCTGCACCATTTAATCTTCCAGAAACACTCACTTTGATACCATCAGCTCCCATTCTCATAGAATTACCGATAGCCTGTTTTACAGCTCTTTTATATGAAATCCTTCCTTCGATTTGTTGACAAATGGTTTCAGCAACCAAATGTGCATCTAATTCAGGTCTTTTGATTTCATAAATATTTATCTGAACATCTTTTTTGGTAATTTTCTTTAACTCTTCTTTAATTTTATCTACTTCAGAACCACCTTTTCCGATAACAATACCAGGTTTAGCGGTGTGAATAGTGATTATAATACGCTTGATAGTTCTTTCAATAACTATTTTTGACATGCCACCTCTCGGTATTCTTACACGAAGGTATTTGCGAATTTTTTCATCTTCAGCAATTTTATCTGCAAAGTTTTTGCCACCATACCAGTTGCTTTCCCAACCTCTGATGATACCTAATCTAAGCGCTATTGGATTTATTTTTTGTCCCATTAAATGCTATGCTTCTGTTGTTAATTGTTCTTGATTAATTGAATCTACTTTGATAGTAATATGGCTAAATCTTTTACGGATTCTGTATGCACGACCTTGAGGGGCTGTTCGCATTCTTTTGGCAACTACTGCGCCATCAACAAAAACCGTAGAAACTCTAACATTACTCTCGTCTGCATTATCATTCTTTTGTTTCCAATTACTGATTGCCGACTTTAAAAGTTTTTCCACATAAATTGCGTAATATCTCCTTTGGCTATGTTGTAAAACAACTAAAGCTTTATCGATTTTTTGACCTCTAATTGTATCAACAACTATTCTCATTTTTCGAGGAGATAAAGGACAATTTTTTAAAACTGCTACTGCTTCCATACTATTTTTTTGAATGTCCTTTAAATGTTCGTGTTGGGGCAAACTCGCCTAATTTATGGCCTACCATGTTTTCTGTGCAATACACTGGTAAAAATTTATTACCATTATGTACAGCAAAAGTGTGTCCTACAAACTCAGGCGCAATCATAGATTTTCTGCTCCAAGTTTTAATAACTGACTTTTTCTTTGTTTCATTCATTACTGCAACTTTATTATCAAGTTTCCAGTCAATAAAGGGTCCTTTTTTAAGTGATCTTGCCATTATTTATTTCTTATTCCTTTTCTTCTAACTAAAATGTGTTTGTTTGAACTTTTCTTTTTATCTCTCGTCTTTTGACCTTGAGAATAAATGCCGGTTCTTGATCTAGGTTGTCCACCTTTTGAACGACCCTCACCGCCACCCATCGGATGATCCACCGGGTTCATTGCAGCAGGACGCGTTCTTGGTCTTCTTCCTAACCATCTACTTCTACCAGCTTTACCTTTAACTTCTAAACTGTGGTCAGGGTTTGAAACCGAACCGATAGTAGCAAAACATGTTGCTAAAATCATGCGAGTTTCTCCTGAAGGTAATTTTACAACTACATACTTACCATCTTTTGAAGTTAATTGGGCATAAGCACCAGCACTTCTGCAAATTCTTGCACCTTGTCCTGGCATCAATTCAATGTTATGAATGATGGAACCTAAAGGAATATCAATTAGGGCTAAAGCATTTCCTAAATCTGGTGAAATACCAGAACCAGAAATAACTGTTTGTCCAACTTTTAATCCATTAGGGCAAATGATATATCTTTTCTCGCCATCTGTATAATTCAATAAAGAAATAAAAGCAGAACGATTTGGATCGTATTCTACCGTTAGCACTTCAGCACTAACACCTTGTTTATCTCTTTTGAAATCGATGATACGATATTTTCTTTTATGACCTCCGCCTATGTTACGCATGGTCATTTTACCTTGGTTATTTCTTCCGCCCGATTTTTTAATCGGTTCGGTTAAAGTTCTTTCAGGTTCAGAAGCTGTAATTTCCTTAAAGGTATTAGCAACTCTAAATCTTGTTCCAGGGGTAATTGGTCTAAGTCTTTTTACTGGCATTTTCTTTAAATATTATCATAGAAGTCAATTTCTTGACCTTCTTTTAATTTGCAAATCGCTTTTTTATAAATATTGGTTCTTCCTGTAACTTGTCCAGTTCTTTTATTCTTTTTTCTTTTTGGACTAATTACCATCGTGCTAATTGAAACAACTTCAACACCGTATATTTTTTCTATCTCGGCACGAATATCGTCTTTAGTAGCTGTTCTTACACAAACAAAACCATATTGTTGTCTTTTTTCTGTCAACATTGACATCTTTTCTGTAATCAGAGGCTTTAATAATACTGACATAATTTTAATTTAAGGTTTGTTTTATTACTTCGATTGAATCACTTAACAATACTAATGTTTTGGCTTTCAAAATTTGATATGTGTTAATATCAGTAGCTGCCAAGGTTTCAGTTTTAGGGATATTTCTACCACTTAAATAAACATTTTTATTAACTGATGGAGTAACCATAAGTATTCTTTGATTATTCAAATTCAAGTTATTGATAACATCTAAAAAAGATTTAGTGTTAGGTTTATCAAAATTCAAAGAATCAAGAACTACTATTCTATTTGTTGATGCTTTATATGATAAAGCAGACAATCTAGCAACTCTTTTCAATTTTTTATTTAATTTAAAGCTATAATCACGGGGTTGTGGACCGTGGATTCTTCCACCACCTACAAATACTCCTGATTTAATACTACCTGCTCTAGCTCCGCCAGTACCTTTTTGCTTTTTAATTTTTCTTGTACTATATCTAACCTCACCTTTAACTTTGGTTTTATGATTACCTTGTCTTTGGTTAGCTAAATATTGTTTAACATCTAAATAAATAGCATGGTCATTGGGTGCCACACCAAAAATTTCAGAGGGTAAAGTAACTGTTTTTCCGGTATCAGTTCCGCTGCTTGTTAATACTTTTACTTCCATTTTTTATTTTTCAATTACTACTGTCGAACCTTTATGACCCGTTATCGCACCTTTTATTACTAAAAGATTTTGATCTGGATAAACTTTCAATATTTGTAAATTTATGTTTTTTACTCTTTTTCCACCCATTCTACCTGCCATTCTAACTCCTTTAAATACTTTTGAAGGGTAAGAAGATGAACCAATAGAACCCGGTGCTCTAGCTCTATCATGCTGTCCGTGCGTTGATGGACCAACTCCATTAAAGTTGTATCTTTTAACAACACCCTGAAAACCTTTACCTTTTGAAGTTCCAATAATATCAACGAAGTCGCCTTCGCCAAATATTGTTACATCAACTTTGTCTCCAAGTTCACCAACAATAGTATCAACTCTAAACTCATGA
>JBDNIM010000520.1:0-2265 GCA_041688295.1 Bacteroidia bacterium | reverse complement strand
CATCTAAAGTCGCTTTAACAACATTATGAGGATTAGAAGAACCTTTTGATTTTGCTAATACATCATGCACACCAGCACTTTCAAGTACTGCACGCATAGCTCCACCAGCAATAACACCAGTACCACTTGAAGCAGGCTTAATAAAAACATTACCTCCTCCAAATTTTCCTAATTGTTCATGAGGTATAGTTCCATTCAAAATGGGAACTTTGACCAAATTTTTCTTAGCATCTTCTATTGCCTTTTGAATGGCATCGGTTACCTCTCCTGCTTTTCCCAAACCATGTCCAACGATGCCATGACCATCACCCACAACAACAATTGCTGTAAAGGTAAATGTTCTACCACCTTTGGTTACTTTGGCCACACGATTAATTCCAACAACTCTGTCCTTTAATTCTAAGTCAGATTGTTTAACGCGTTTTATATTGCTGTCTGTCATTATTTTATTTATTATTAAAACTGTAATCCACCTTCTCTAGCTGCATCAGCCAAACTTTTTATTCTACCATGGTACAAGAAACCGTTTCTATCAAAAACAACTTTTGTTACACCCAATTGCTGAGCTTTAGTTGCAATTTTTTTGCCAACTTCTGCAGCTAATATTGTTTTAGTACCTTTAACAGCGCTCATATCTTTCTCCATACTAGAAGCAGAACATAAAGTTTTATTGGTTATATCTACTATTTGTGCATAGATTTCTGAATTACTTCTGAAAACTACTAATCTTGGTCGCTCAGCAGATGGAACAATTGCGCCTGCAACTCTTCTTTTTATTTTTAATCTTCTTGCGTTTTTAAAATTACTCATTTCTTAAAAAAATTTATTTTTTAGATGCCGATTTACCAGCTTTTCTTCTTAATTGTTCGTTTGTGAATTTAATACCTTTTCCTTTGTATGGCTCCGGTTTGCGGAATCCTCTAATTTTTGCAGCCATTTGACCTAAAAGCTGTTTATCAACACTTTCCATAATTATTGTAGGATTTTTTCCTTTTTCAGTAATTGTAGTAAGTGTGATTTCAATAGGTATTTCTAACATTATTCTGTGAGAAAATCCAACCGAAAGATCTAATATTTGACCAACATTTGATGCTTTATAACCAACACCAACAAGTTCTTGTTGTGTTTTATGACCCGTTGTAACACCTACTACACTATTGTTTATTAAAGAACGAAACAATCCGTGTAATGCTTTACTTTGCTTTTCTTCATTTGGTCTTTGCACTGTTAAAACCTCTTCATTAATTTCTATTAAAAAACCTGGTTTTAATTGAGTAACCATTTCACCTTTTGGCCCTTTAACAACTACATTGTTCTCAGCATCAACTTTTATGTTAACACCTTTAGGTATATTTATTATGGCTTTTCCTATTCTTGACATTTCTTTATTTTTTTAAATTTAAAATATTAAGAGATAAAACATAATACCTCTCCACCTACATTTTCAGTTTTTGCTTCTTTATCTGTAATAACACCTTTGGATGTTGATAAAATGGCAATTCCTAATCCATTAATAACTCTTGGTAAATTATCAGCAGGAACATATTTTCTTAAACCAGGTTTACTTACTCGTTTTAACTCCCTAATGGCAGGTATTTTTGTAATATGATCATATTTAAGAGCCACTTTAATTAAACCTTGTTTATTTTCAGTTTCTTCAAATTTATAATTAAGGATATAACCTGTTTCGAACAATACTTTAGTAATTGCTTTTTTAATGTTTGATGCTGGAATCTCAACGATTCTGTGTTTTGCTAATAAAGCGTTTCTTAATCTTGTTAAGTAATCTGCTATTGGATCTGTCATTTTTTTGTTGTTATTTTTTGATTTTTACAAATTAATCGTAAATTATCTTGTTTTTATTATTATTTATACTACCAACTCGCTTTAGTTACGCCTGGAATTTTTCCTGCCGAAGCAAGTTCTCTAAATTGATTTCTGCATAAACCAAATATTTTCATGTATCCTCTTGGTTTACCAGTCAATTTACAACGGTTTCTTAATCTCACTTTTGAAGAGCTTCTAGGAAGTTTTTGAAGACCGATAAAATCTCCATCTTTTTTAAGTTGTGCGCGTCTTTCAGCGTATTTTTCAACTAATCTTTCTTTTTTACGCTCTCTTGCTTTTATTGCTTCTCTTGCCATGGTTCTATTTTATATTTTTTTTGAATGGTAATCCAAATGTTCTTAATAATTCTAAGCACTCTTCGTCTGTTGCTGCTGAGGTTACGAAGGTAATATCCATTCCCGTAATTCTACTTGTTTT
>JBDNIM010000519.1:0-8263 GCA_041688295.1 Bacteroidia bacterium | reverse complement strand
ATTAAACTAAATATAACTGATTTAAGAGTTGAAGAAGGCCAAGAACCTAAAACCAATCTATTTTATAGTGATTTAGGATTAAAAGAGTTTATTACATACCTAGACAGCAATAGAGAGAAAATTATACCTGAGCCAATATATGCAGAAGGCGAAAAAAATGGCATTCCTGTAGAGATAGCTTTTCAATACAACACAGGATATAGCGAAAACTTACATTCTTATGTAAATAATATTAATACAGTTGAAGGTGGAACGCATGTGGCCGGTTTCAGAAGAGGATTGACAAGAACACTAAAAACTTATGCAGATAAAGAGGGTTTATTAAAAAACTTGAAATTTGAAATCAGTGGCGATGACTTTAGAGAAGGGTTGACAGGTGTAATTTCCGTGAAAGTTCAAGAACCGCAATTTGAAGGACAAACAAAAACCAAACTTGGAAACAATGATGTGATGGGAGCTGTTGATATAGCAGTGGGAGAGATGCTTGGTAATTATTTAGAAGAGCATCCAAAAGAAGCGAAAATGATTGTAAACAAAGTTATTTTAGCCGCCACAGCGAGACATGCCGCCAGAAAAGCTAGAGAAATGGTTCAAAGAAAAGGCGCTATGAGTGGAATGGGATTGCCAGGAAAACTAAGCGATTGCTCATGGACCGATCCAACAAAATGCGAAATTTACTTAGTCGAGGGAGATTCGGCAGGTGGAACAGCAAAACAAGGAAGGGATAGAAACTACCAAGCCATTATGCCTTTAAGGGGCAAGATTTTGAATGTTGAAAAAGCCATGGAACATAGAATATATGAAAACGAAGAAATTCGTAATATGTTTACAGCCCTTGGTGTAAAAATTGGCACAGAAAATGACGAAAAAGAGCTAAACATTGATAATCTAAGATACCATAAAGTTATTATAATGACGGATGCCGATGTTGATGGAAGCCACATTAGAACGCTTATTTTAACATTGTTTTTCCGTTATATGAAAAAATTGGTTGAAGCCGGTTATATTTATATTGCCACTCCGCCATTATACCAAGTTAAAAAAGGAAATAATAGCAAATATTGTTGGACCGAAGAACAAAGAGAAGCCGCTGTTTTTGAATTAGCAAAAGGCGGAAATCCAGACTCTGTGAATGTTCAAAGATATAAAGGTTTGGGAGAAATGAATTTTGAACAGCTTTGGGAAACCACTATGGATCCAGCGCGCAGAACATTGAAAAAAGTAACATTAGACAGTGTTGCCGAAGCCGACCGTGTTTTCAGTATGCTGATGGGCGATGAGGTGCCTCCAAGAAGGGAGTTCATTGAAGCGAATGCCCGATATGCAAAAATTGATATTTAAGAGTTTAATTATTCTCACCTTTGTTCCATTTTTATTAAAAGGACAAAGCTATTATTTTCCGTCAAAAACTGGTGTTCAATGGGACACCATTTCGCCCAATAGATTAGGTTGGTGTGATGACAGCATCGCCAGTTTAAACTCATTTTTGGAAAACAAAAACACAAAATCCTTTATTGTTCTCAAAGATGGGAAAATAGTTTATGAAAAATATTTTGGCACTTTCGTTAAAGACAGCTTTTGGTATTGGGCATCGGCCGGAAAAACAATTGTTGCCTCCTTGGTAGGCATCGCCCAAAACGAAGGCATTTTAAATATTCAAGACTCTAGTTCAAAATATTTAGGACCAGGGTGGACAAGTTGCACAAATGAGCAAGAGAGAAAAATTACAATTCGCAACCAATTGACCATGTCAACGGGACTAAAAGAAAATATCATTAATTTGGATTGTAAAACACCATCTTGTTTAACCTTCAAAGCAGATGCTGGCAGCCGCTGGTATTATTACAATGCAACCTATTTGTTGCTGCACGATGTAATTGAAAATGCTTCGGGTTTAACCTTGCAACAATATACAAACACAAGGCTTTTATCCAAAATTGGAATGGGGGGCGCTTGGTTCAATGGTGTTTATTACAGCAAAACAAGAGATATGGCAAAGTTTGGCTCTATGATTTTAAACAAAGGTATTTGGAACAGCGACACAATTATTAAGGATAGAAATTATTTTAACGAAATGGTGAATACTTCTCAAAATCTCAATCTTTCGTATGGTTATTTATTTTGGTTGAACGGGAAATCGTCTTTTATTCTACCTTCATCGCCTGTTGTTTTTAACCAAACCCTAGCACCCGATGCGCCATTAGATATGTTTGCAGCTTTAGGAAAAAACGATCAAAAAATACATATAATTCCTTCTCAAAATATGGTGGTTATAAGAATGGGCAATTCAGCCGAAACTGCTTCTGCAGGACCTTCAAGTTTTGATAACAATCTTTGGATTAAATTGAAAAACATGTCTTGCAAAACCTCTGTTAATCAAACCCAAAAACAATCATTTTCTATTTATCCAAATCCAAGTGTAAACAACCAATTTTTTGTTGAAGCTAACAAGCATTCAAAATATGAAGTTGTTAATTTGACTGGTAAAATATTATTGAACGGAGAAATTGAAGAAGGAATTAATCAAATTAAGCATAATTTAGTTTCTGGTATTTATTTTGTAAAAATAAATAATTTATATTCAAAACTGATTGTCGAAAACTAATTTTTGTTCTTTTTTCTGGCCACAATCTTAACGATTTTGTCAATTTGAGGAATGCTTCTGCAGCTCCATTTATTTATTATTACCCCATTTTTCCACAACATAACTCCAGGATTTGAGCGCATCATTGTTTTTAATAATGTTTCATCGCCTGTGTTAAAATAGAAGGGCAAGTTTTTTTGTTTTTGAAATGCGTCTGCCACATTAAAAGCATTTGCGCTTACAGCATAAAAAGAAATATTTTGTTTTCTACAGCCTTCGTATAGTTTAGCTATTTTATTCCATGAAAAATCGGATGATTTTTCCAAATCTGGACTTACTATTAAAACCACATAGTTTTTACTAAATAGCAAAGAATCTTTAATGTTTTCATTGTTTGTTTCTGTTCGTGAGCTGAATTCAAAACCATGAACTGCTGATTTCCATGCCGGTGCCAAAATTTTTGTTCGTGTTTCTATAAATTTCCAATCGTCTGTTTTTGGGAAATTTTTTAAAGTAAATTCTTGTTGTTTCCCATCCTTTTCATAAACCATAATACTTTCTACCGAGTCACGAACCCTTTCATTGGCAGGTCTTTTCAAGAGGGAATTAATATTGTTTCCCATTTTAAAAGGTAAGAAATCCCAAGCTGGCAAATACATATTTGCATAAATTGTGAAAACAGAAGTTGAAATAAGGATAATTAACACCGCATTCCATCCAAATAATGGAGAAAACAAAGGAATAATTTTTTTACGCCTAAAGAATAAAAAACCTATAAAAACCAATAGGAAAATATCTTTCCAAAAAGAGGTCCAAGGTTCTAATTTTATAAAATCGCCAAAACAACCGCAATCAGTTACTTTATTAAAATAGGCGCTATACCAAGTTAAAAAAGTGAAGAATATAATTATGCCTAGCAATAGCCAAGCTGTTAAATTGGGTTTCCAGCCAATTAAAATGGCAAAACCTAAAACAACCTCTAAAACACACATGAAAATGGATAGATAAATTGCAAAAGGTCTCAAAGCTCTAAAAAAACCATACCAAAATCCTTGTTTCACTTGATAAGGTTTTAAATCTATTGTTTCCGAAATTTCATATTTCGTAAGCGATGTTAAACTCAATTGTTTTTCAAACAAAGGTTTTTTACCATCTAAAACAGATACATTTAATTTTATTGGATCTAATGTGTCTTCCGCATAACATGATTGGTAATATATTTGTTGATTGTCTGCCAAAACAAATAAATCAAAAGTTAAAACAGAATCGAAAACGCCATCTTCCTCATAAACCACAACTTTAGGCGCAGATTGATTAATCGAAATATTTAAACTGTTTTTATCTAAACTAATTGGAATTTGCCATTGTGTGTCTTTGTCAATATTATCTGATATTTTTTGGGTAATAGAAATGGGTTGAATATAAAATTCATTTGCAAATACATTAAAATATTCGTTAAATTTTATAGCTGTTCCTTTAGGGTCGTTACTTTTAATTAAGCCAGAAAACATAAAAAGTAATCCAACCAATATTCGTGCAATTGAGGTGATAATTTTCATTATTTTATTTGTTTTTTAGGGTTATTAAAGCAAATATAGCATAATTCATCATATCGCGATAGTTTGCATCAATGCCTTCGCTAACAACTGTTTTGCCCGAATTGTCTTCTATTTGTTTCGTTCTTTGTATTTTCATTAATATTAAATCTGTTAAACTGCTCACACGCATTTCGCGCCAAGCTTCGCCATAATCATGGTTTTTTTTAAGCATCAGTGCTTTCGTACTTTCCAACTCATCATTATAAAGCTGCATTATTTCCTCAAAACTAAGCGTTTCATCCGACTGCCAGTATTTTAATTGCATTAGTGCAATGATTCCATAATTATATATACCAACAAATTCGTCCTCGATGTTTTCGCCCACTTTGTTTATGCCTGTTTCCTCAATGCTTCTTATCCTTAATGCTTTTATCAATATTTGATCTGTAACACTTGAAGGTCTTAATATTCGCCAAGACGCACCGTAGTCTTTGTTTTTTTGTTCAAACAAGTTCTTACATTGGTCTACTTCAGTTTGATATTGTTCGATGGTTTTTTCCAAATCTTTGTTGTAATTTTTAACACGCAAATATATCTATTTTGTTTCAATAATCAAGTCAAATTTATCCATTATAATGCCTTTAATCTAAAATATCCAAACTTTATCCGAATAATTTTTTCCAAAAACTTGTTTCTTTAAGTGGTTCCCCATTTTTGTAGGGTACTTTAGTTTCTAGTTCTCCATTTGGTTTATATGTTTTCCATGTGCCTTCTTTTAAGCCCTTTTTATACCTGCCTTTTGTTTTTATAACGCTATTTTCAAAATATTCAATATGCGAACCGTCTGCAATAATGCCTTCCATTTCTGTACTCGATTTTATATTTCCGTTTTCATAAAATGTGTTGTTCATGTTGTTTTGAAAATGATAGATAATAAATAAATCCATAAAGCTCAGCGTGTCGCTTTCCATAAAATCTAAAGAATCTTCGGCTGTTTTTAATTCTATTTTCACTTTGGGTTCCCATTTGGCGTAATTAGCACCAAAAACTGTTCTCATTCTATCGCTTTCTCCAGATAAAGACATGCCCACATCGGTAAACGAACGAATATGTTCTTGGTTTTTGTTTGAACTTTCCCAGCTTTCTTTATTTAGCAACCCTTTGAAATTTGCAAAATGCCTGTTTGGACTTAAATAAGTTAAAAAACTTGTTTGATTAGGAAAATTATCTCTAAAACTTCGGTATTCTGCATTGTTTTTCAAAGTTTTTTGAGCAATAAAATCTTCTATGGTAAGCAATAATGTTTTTGGGTCATCGCTCATAACAACATAATTGTCTATGATTGTGTAATATGGTTTTTCGATTTTTCCAAACAATTTCCCTAAGATGGCTCTAAACAAACCTTTAATTTCAAGGTATTTTATGGTATATCCTTTGTAATCAATATTTTTGAATTTTAAGGGTGTTTTTTTCCTAATTTGTTTTTCTATCCGCTCTAAACTTTCAATTGCGTCAGCCGTATTTGTTGTTTTTATAGCAATCACACTGCGAACTTTATAGCCAATTAAAGCATCTGTTTCATATTGTGCAATGGCAATTTCGCTGCCCATCCAACTGAATAAATCTTTTTTCAAATCGATGCCTAAAAATGATTTTATTTTTTTAATAGATTTTTCTTTTTCTGCATAAGATTTTGGATCTTTTTGTAACACTTTGTCTAAATTTTCGTAAAAAGTATTAAAATCCACGAACCCTAAATTTGCACAAAACGAAGCCCTTTCAGAAATGATTTTCTCAGCGTTGGTTTCAGATTTCCCCGAAATGGAAAGTGCTTGCAAATAGGAGCTTAAACTATCATTGACAATTGTATATCCATCTGCCAAAATTAAATCATCTTTTAGCGTACAGTCTAATCCTGTGTAAAAAAGAGAGACTAATAATTCTTTAACATCCTGATCAT
This sequence comes from Bacteroidia bacterium, assembly GCA_041688295.1. Lineage (GTDB taxonomy): Bacteria > Bacteroidota > Bacteroidia > NS11-12g > UBA955 > JABMMZ01. The sequence continues at coordinate 2,181 of JBDNIM010000519.1, read as the reverse complement.
CATCCATATAAACACCTAAATATTGATGAAAATATTTATGATTTAGCAATATTCTGCAAATTCCTTTGTTGGAAGTCAATCTATTTACCTCCGCAAATCTTGCTTGTGTACTTATTTGTTTAGTAATATCTGTGCTTGTAAATATTACATTTTCAATTAAGGATTTATTATATGAACAAACCAAGTAGTTTTTTATAAAACAAATAGAAAGCACTTCTCTTGTTTTTGGGTCTAAAAACTCTTGAACTTCAACACCATTAATATCCCTAACCGTGTGTTTAAAATCAAGTTTTTTAATTAACGAAATCAAAGAGGCCTTAACAACAGAAGATTTTGAGGCCTCTGCCATATCTGTATAATATACAAATTCATAATCTTTAGCCTTTGTCATGTGAGCCGAAATTAGCAAATGTCTTTTTCCTAAACTTGAAAACACTTGCTGATTGGATTTTATGATATCATCCATGAAATCAGCATTTTTAGAAATTTCGGCAAATGCTGGAAATTTTTTCAATCCAAGCCACATATTACTTGTGCTAAATATTTGCCAATTGCCAATAGGATCCTCAGTTTCTATCACCATTACCGCATTTTCTGGTACTAAATAATAGGCATCCGTAAAACTATTAGGCGAAAACTTAACCCAAGCAAAATAACCGCCAACACCTAATAAAACTAACAATAAACCAATTAAAATTTTTTTCATTTCTTGAATTTTTTAAAACGCAAAATTAATTAAAATTTGGATTTATAATTCATTTTAATTAAATAGATTTTTGTAGATATTATAGTATATATTTTACAAAATAATCTATATTTGAACCATTAAAAATTATGTATAAAATATTTCTTTTTTCTGTATTTACCATAGTGTTGTTTTCATGTTCAAATGGTTCAGATGCTAAAGTTCAAAAGGTAAAAGATTCTGTTGAAAATAAAGAATTAGAATCTGTTGAAGACATGATTCAAAGTGAAGATTCTTTAATAGAAGCAAAGAAAAAAGAGTTGGGCTTGTAGTTGAAAATGGATAATTACGACATTTCCAAAATTTTAGGTATCTATGCCAAATTATATGAACTGCATGGCGGCAATCCTTTTAAAATAAAATCCATAGCTTCTGCAGCTTTTAATATAAAGAAAGTGGGTGAGTCAATATTGTTGCTTTCTGATGAGCAGTTGGCTGTTAATCCTCAGATTAGCAAAACTATTTTGCCAAAAATTATTGAATTAAAAAATACTGGAACGATTCAAGAATTGGAAGATTTATATTCAAAAACACCAATTGGCGTATTGGATATTTTGAAAATAAAAGGACTTGGACCTAAGAAGGTTGAAGTTTTATGGAAAGAATACGATATAACATCAGTAATTGAGCTTGCGGAGGCTTGCCGAGAAAATAGATTAGTGGAAATGAAAGGTTTTGGTTTAAAAACCCAAGATTTGATTTTAAAAAATATTCAGTTTTTATTAAACCAAGAAGGAAAACTCCATTGGGCAAAGACTGAAAAAATTGCAAATAATATTTTAGAAAAAACAAAGGATTTTCAAAATGTTTTAAATATTAAATCCACGGGAAGTTTCAGGCGCTTGAATGAAACAATAGACAATCTAGAGTTTGTTTTGCAATTGGATAATATTGAATCATTTATTCAATCGATGGTTTCAGACGAACTTGTTTTGTCTAGTAAAGGTGAAAGCGTTTTATCGTTTTTATTCAATGAAAATTTTGATATTAAATTTCATATTGCTGCAGCTGATAATTTCGAGCAAATTTTGTTTGAAACCACTGCAACACCCGAACATTTGAAAATTGTAAATTATCAAATAAACAGTGCTGATGGAAAAACCGAACTTCAGATATACGAGTCTTTAAATTTGCCTTTCATTTTGCCAGAACTTAGAGAAGGTTTGTCTGAATTAAATCATCTGAATTTTCAGAATAGTTTAATAAAATATGAAGATTTAAAGGGTGTGATTCATAATCATTCAACCTATAGCGATGGGCTTGATACACTTAAAGACATGGCCGATTTTGCCAAAGAATTAAATTTCGAATATTTGGTGATTTGCGACCATTCTCAAACGGCAAGTTATGCCAATGGACTAAAACCTGACAGGGTTTTACAACAATTTCAAGAAATCGATAGTTTAAACAAATCGTATCAAAACTTTAAAGTTTTT
>JBDNIM010000001.1:0-12454 GCA_041688295.1 Bacteroidia bacterium | reverse complement strand
TAACTTAATTAACCCATTTTTTAAGATTGGATACAATTTTGATATAATGGACAATACCTTCAGAGCCATTGGATACAAGCGCCTAAATACGAGTTTGAAACTGGGAATTGGCACAGTTATTAGGGTTAATCATTATGTTGGCATTTATTTTGAAAGTTCTCTAAACCAAAAAGTTAACATCGATTATAGAACTTTTTTTCAACATTCATTGGGGGTTTGTATTAATTTAGACCAAAAATTAATAAAATATTAAAAATAAATAATCAATTGTCATTTATTTTCATTAAAGTTGCAATCTAAATTATCAAATAAAATGAATTATTATTTACATGTATTAAAAAATTACGCCAATTTTAATGTTGTGGGCAAGCTATAACGAAAATAACACAAAAATAATACAGAAAAATATGCTAGATAATTTATGGAATAATGTTATAGAATGGTTTGAAGATAGATGCGAAAGAGCTAAACTTGTTCGTAGTTTTAACGAATCCGCAAGAAAATCTTTTGTATCAGGTATTGCACCTACTCTATTAAAAGCAAGTATCTCAAAAGGCGAAAGTTCGTATAAGCATCAATTTTCTAATTGGTTGAATTCAGGATTTAGAATTCAAGCTTTTACAGGTAGAGTTCTTACTAAAGAAGAACTAATGCGCATAGGTAAAGTTATAATTGACGATAGTGTTTTAATAAGAAGATTAATTGTTCTTGGTTGGGATACTTTAGAAATACATGGCGATTCGGGAAAATATGGTTGCAGATGGCAATTAAAAGATTACATACCTTTAGCTAAATTCAACGAAAATGAATAATACTATTATAAAAGACACCTTAAAATTAGCTAATGAAACAATGACAAAATCAGTCGCCACTGAAACTAATCATCAAATAAATTGGTGGTTGTGGATTGCAATCATTGAGTTTGTTTTTATATTATTTCTAGTATTAAAGCAAATTAGAAAACCAAGAGATACAACAAAACGGAAATTCAAGGAAGAATCATTAGAACAAGAAATTGACTTTAATAATATCATAAATAGTTCATTTCATTCCAAGGAAATATATGATGAGTTAAAAGTAAAATGTCATCCTGATTGTTTTCCAAACGATGAAGAAAAAAATATTATTGCTGAAAACATTTTTCAAGAAATAACAGAAAATCAAAACAACGTAAAGCGTCTGCTAGAATTAAAAGAAGATGCAATACAAAAATTAAATATTAACTTTTAAATTTTAAAAAAAATGGGAAAAGAATGGCAATTAATAGTATTACTAGGATTAGCAGCATTAGTTGGTCAATTAGGAAAAAACAGAAAAATCGGTTTTGGATGGAGTTTTGCATTGAGTATTTTTTTATCTCCAATTATTGGACTTATTATAACACTATGTTCAAAGAAAAATGACGTAGAATTTGTTGACGATAAAAAAGAAGATTAAAAATAAGTAAATTAATTAACAATTTAAATAACATAAATATGAAAGTAGTCGGAATTATTGCACTAATTTTTGGTGTAGGAAATTTAATTATTGGTATTGCTTTATCGTCTGAATATGCTGACAAAGCTGGTGGTAAAATAGGTTTTGGAATTGGGGCAATTGTGTTAGGTATTTATCTATTAAATCGTGCCAATCAAAAGAAAGAAGAGCAAAGTGAAAAAGACAATTGGAATGACGGAAAAAGTTAGCCAGTCCACAACAGTGGTGCCTGTTGCGCAACTGCAAAAACGAGGTAATTAAGCTGAAAATATGGAATATGAAAAAATAAAAACTGTTGAATATCAACCTATTGAAAAATTAAATCTTGCGAAAAAATTTAGATGAATTCACAATATTGAAGTTGTGCAAGAGGCACTGCGGTTTGTCAAAATGGCGAGAGTTGTTTTAGACAGAATAATTTCTTTCGCAAAAAACACTATCTTAGTAGAAAAATTATCGTTCCGAAGTTCGCCACTTCGCCAAGCCGCGGGACGGCAGAGCAAGAAGAAAAGAGTATTGGATGTTTTTCCTTATCCATATTTTAATTGGTTTTGGTTTAGTTGGCGTTGGGGATATTTTTGAACTCAAAATTCTTTCAAATATTTACACATTTGCAGTGCTAATTCCATCGATTGCGGTTATAGTAAGAAGGATGCACGATGTTGACAAAAGTGGTTGGTTTATTTTAATTCCAATCTACAATTTTATTTTGGCTGTAACAGAAGGCACAAAAGGCAGCAATCATTATGGCAATGATCCAAAGCAAGAAGACTTAGAGTTGACTGACCATATCATTGGCGAGTAGTCAAATTTAAATTAAAAAAACAATTAAAAAACTGCAAGATAATTGCAGTTTTTTTTGCTAAAAACTATCTTCAATAAATATTTTTGAATTTATAAAAAAACAATTACCTTTGCAGCCTTGCAAGACAGGAGAACTTGCATTTTAAAAATTTATAAGCAATGGCAACTAAATTAAGATTACAGCGTCATGGACGCACAAAACAAGCCTACTATTATATAGTGGCGGCAGATTCACGAGCTCCGAGAGATGGTAGATTTATTGAGAGAGTTGGAGATTACAATCCAAACACCAACCCTGCAACAATCAACCTAGACCTTAAAAAAGCTGTGAAATGGTTAGATAACGGTGCCCAACCTACGGACACTGTTAGAGCAATTCTATCTTACAAGGGTGCAATGATGTTACATCACCTACATGGTGGCGTAAACAAAGGCGCTCTTACTACTGAACAAGCGGATGCGAAATTTGAAGCTTGGATGAACGAAAAAGCAACTAAAGTTACTAACAAAAAAGAAACTTTAGCGAGCAAAAAAGCACAAACTGCGGCAGAGAAATTTAAAGCAGAAACAGCTGTTAAAGAAGCGAAAGCTGCGGCTATCGTTGCTAAAAACACTGTTGTTGAGCCGGTTGAAGAAACTGTTGAAGTTGTAGAAACCGCTGAAACAGTGGTTGCAACAGATGCAGTTGAAACTGTTGTTGAAGCAACTGAAAATGTTGTTGAGACAGTTGAAGCAACTGAGCCAGTTGCTGAAGTAACTGAACCAGTTGCTGAAGTAACTGAAATTGTTGTTGAAGTAACTGAAACTGTTGTTGAGGAAACGCCTAGTGCAGAAACACCTGCTGCTGCGGAGGAAACACCAACAGCTTAAATTTTAAAGCACTTATTTTTATGCAAAATAAGGCAATAAATATTTACTCAAAACCCACCAAAAAGGTGGGTTTTGTTTTGAAAACTCATGGATACAAAGGTTATTTCAAATTAGTTATAACCGATGATGAATACCTTCCCTCCGATTATCTTTTAGTTGGGATTAACGAAAAATTTGTTCCTTTTAAAATCGAAAGTTACAATGAATCATCTGATTTAATAAAACTAAAAGAATTTAATAACGAAAATGAAATTCATTTCTTAATGTCTTGTGCCATTTTAGATTTTGAAGAACAACGCGAAGACAATTCGCTTAATAAAATTATCGGTTACGAGTTGACTGATATCAATTCCAAACAATCTTTTGTGATTACAAATATTGATTGGATTCCAAACAATCCTTTAATTGAAATAAGAAATGGATTTAAAGACACTTTAATTCCTTTTCACGATGACATTATCATTGAAATTGACGAAGAAAAACAAACAGTTGTGGCCAATATTCCTGATGGCTTATTAGACATTTAAACAAAGAATATGAGAATTGATATCATTTCTGTAGTTCCTGATTTATTTAGCAGTCCTTTTAACCATTCCATTGTTAAAAGAGCACAAGACAAGGGTTTGGCAACTATTAATATTGTTAATTTAAGAGATTATGCGCTCAATAAATATGGCCAAGTAGATGATTATCAATATGGCGGGGGTGCTGGCATGGTGCTTATGTGCGAACCCTTATCCAACGCCATTGAAAATTTAAAAAAAGAAAGAGATTATCAAGAAATAATTTATACCAGTCCCGATGGTGAGATATTTAATCAAAAAGCAGCAAACACGCTTTCGATTGCAGAAAATATTATTTTAATTTGTGGTCATTATAAAGGCATTGATCAGCGAATCCGAGATTTATATGTAACCAAAGAAATTTCTATTGGCGATTTTGTTTTGACAGGTGGCGAAATGGCTGCGGTAATTATTACGGATAGTATTGTTAGATTATTGCCTGGTGTGCTCGGTAATGAAGAGTCTGCGTTGACTGATAGTTTTCAAGATGATCTTTTGGCACCTCCGGTTTACACCCGTCCCGCAGAATTTAAAGGCATAAAAGTGCCCGATGTTTTACTTTCAGGAAATTTCAAACACATTGATGAATGGCGACATTCCGAGGCAGAAAAAAATACTGAATTAAAAAGACCTAATTTAATTAAAAAATAAAAACAGAAATATATGCGTTTAATCCTTACCAAACCACTTATTGTATTTGACTTAGAAACAACTGGTGTGAACCCATCTAAAGATAAAATTGTAGAGTTATTTATGATTAAAATTTTTCCTGATGGCAGTAGAAAAGATTTGTATCAAAAATTTAATCCCGAAATTCCTATTCCAAAAGAAGTAACGGCTATTCATGGAATAACTGATGCAGATGTTGCCAATGAACCTACTTTTAAACATAAAGCACACCAAATACTTGAATTTATAACTAACTGCGACTTTGGTGGGTTTAACAGCAATAAGTTTGACTTTCCAATGCTGATTGAAGAGTTTTACAGAGCAGAAATTGATTTTGACACTACCAAATGCAAATTTGTTGATGCGCAAAGAATTTTTCATCAAATGGAACCACGAAACTTGAGCGCTGCCTATAAATTTTATTGTTCGAAAGAATTGAATAATGCCCATAGCGACAAAGCAGACACTGAAGCTACATGGGAAATAATTAATGCACAGATTGATAGATACGAACAATTAGAGCCATCTGTAGAGTTTATTCATAAACATACGATGCAATCAAATTTGGTTGACCTGGCAGGAAGATTTGTTTATAATGAGCAAAAACTTGCGGTTTTTAATTTCGGGAAACACAAAGGCAAATTGGTTGCCCAAGTTTTTCAATCAGACCCTGGTTATTATGACTGGATGATGCAAGGCGATTTTTCTTTACAAACAAAAAAAGTGTTAACTAAGTTGAGATTAAACTCAAAGAATCTATAAAAAATTTTGGCTAAAAGAATAAAAATATCTGATTTAATTATATTTGAAAATGATGATTTGTTTGCAATTAACAAACCACCTTTTTTGCCTTCATTGCATGAAAGACACAATGCGGAGCTTGCTTGCGTCATAGATTTGGTAAAAGAATTAAATCCCGATTATCAGTTGTGTCACCGTTTGGATAGAGAAACTTCGGGTGTTATGCTGATCGCAAAAAATGCGGAGGCTTATCGTTACATGGCCATTCAATTTGAAAAAAGATTGGTTAATAAAATATACCATGCCATTACGCCTGCTTCTGTTAATATTGAAAAAATCATAGTCAATCTTCCACTTTATACCGATAGCAAAAGAAGGGTATTAATTTCTAGAAAAGAAGGAAAGCCTTCGGTTACGGAAATTAGCACTTTAAAGCAATATAAACACTTTACGGTTTTAAAATGTATGCCGATTACAGGCAGGCTGCACCAAATTAGGGTGCATTGTGCTTCGCAAAATTTGGCTTTGGTGGCGGATGAATTATACAATGGTAAAACAGCCTATTTAAGTCAGATTAAACGCAATGCAAAAATAGACAAAGACAATGTGGAAAGCCCATTGATTAATCGTTTTGCTTTGCATGCACACAGTATTGAGTTTACGGATTCAAACCAAAAAACACATACGATTGTTGCGCCTTATGCAAAAGATTTTGAGGTTTTTGTTAAGCTTTTAGATAAATATGATGCCCCATAAATAATTATGTTTGTTTCAGGTTTCACAATTATTCGCAATGCAATAAAAGCAGATTACCCTATTAAAGAAGCTGTTTTTTCTATATTGCCTTTGTGCGATGAAGTGATAATAGCAGTGGGAAAAAGTGATGATAACACTTTAGAACTCATAAAATCATTCGACAGCCCTAAAATAAAAATTATAGAAACCGAATGGGACGATACCTTAAGAGAGGGTGGAAAATTATTGGCCGATGAAACCAATAAAGCTTTGGCTAATGTTGACCCAAAAGCGAGTTGGTGCGTGTATATTCAAGCAGATGAATGCCTGCATGAAAATGATTTTAATACCATCAAAAATGCCATGCAAGTCCATGAAAAAGATAGTAATATTGATGGTTTATTGTTTAATTACAAACATTTTTATGGCTCTTATGATTATTTAGCGGACAGTAGAAATTGGTATAGAAAGGAAATTAGAATTATTAAAAACAATCCTGAAATTGTTTCATATAAAGATGCCCAAGGGTTCCGGTTCAAAAACAATAAAAAATTAAAGGTAAAGGCGATTGGTGCCAATGTTTTTCATTATGGTTGGGTAAAGCATCCAAAACTGCAATTAGAGAAACTAAAACAAGCTAGAAAGCTTTGGCACAACGATGCTTTTTTAGAGAAAGAATACCAAAATCAAGAAGCTTTTGATTTTAATGAAGTGGATTCTTTGAGCATTTTTAAAGGCACTCACCCTGAGGTGATAAAGGCGCGTATAAATGAAAAGAACTGGCAGTTTGACCACGACATTACTAAAAAAAATATGGGTTTGAAAAAACGATTTCTTTATTGGATTGAGAAACGATTTGGCTGGCGAATTGGTGAATACAAGAATTATATTAAGATATAGAGGTTAGAAGATAGGAATTAGGTCTGTCATAATATCAGATGAGAAGTATGAACAGGTATCAGGAGATTAAATTAAAAGTAAATCAACTTCGCACTTTATCTGAATCGATTAATGCTATTATATAAAGTTCAATATATAATTACAAATCAATTAATACCTTTTCAGTATGAGTAAAGCAGCATTAAAAGTAGAAAATTATAGTTCAAGCCAACTAAAAGCGCTCCTAAGAAAAGACGAAAAATTTCGACAAGGGGTTAGGCGATAAATCAAAAGCAGCGAAAAAGAGAGCGAAAAACACTATTTGGATGCATAGAGCCAAAGACAGGAATACCTATCACAAGTGTAAAAGAAAGAGGTTATAAAAATACATTCTTTAAATTTTTATTGAAGGTAGTCAAAGTCTATCCTAATAATGAAGTCGTTATGGTTTTAGATAATGTAAAGTACCATCATGCAAATCGAATGAAACCTATATTTGAAAGATAAAAAAATAGAATAGAACTTGTTTTTCTTCCTGCACCTTAGCCAGACTTAAATCCCGTAGAAAGATTTTGGTGGTTTATGCGTAAGCGAATAGCCCACAATAGATATTTGGAATCTATGGAAAGTCGAATAGAGCGATTTAATCAATTTGCAAAGGAGTTTGAAATAGAAAATCAAAAAGGTGGAAATTTATCAAATTTAATTGCAAATATTTAATAGACTTTATATAAAGACTACTTTAATCTGTTTGATACGAGTAAAAATCATCGAAATTTACATCTCTATTATTTTGAGCCATATTGTAAAGTCGATTAAAATTCCTTGTTTGCTCTTCCGTCTCCCACTCCATATTTTCTTCATAGATTGAAACATAATCCATTTTTATGCAAATAAGATTCTGTAATTTAAGGGCGCTTTCAATCTTATTGATTGCATCCCTTGCGTCAAACGCCTTGACAAGACAATAAACAAAACCTCCTTTTAGGTTTACATTATTTTTTTCATGGGCAAATTCAAAACTACTCCAATATACACTTAATTCATTTTTCATTTAATGCAGTTAAAAATTCAACTATTGGTTTAGGTACTTTTCCATGGCAATCAATAAAAAAGATTGGATTGTTAAAACAAAAGTTGCAAGCGTTAAAACTTGGATATTCTGCCATCAACGGATCCAAACTCAACCACCGCCCCAACCAAGCATCATATATCCTTGCCCTAATCCCGATAGCCATCGGGAAATCGCCACCATCCACACAGGTTTCGTTGTCCTTTTCTTTGCGATTAAAACCAAATTGATAATTGCTATTCAAGTCGCTCCTTGTCTGGCTGGCACGGGGCTAATGAAGGTATTTGTATAGGTTTGATTCCTTGGCATAGTTTTAGATTACAAATGTAGGGGTTATTTATTCGTTTTTTTGTTTAGTAACTTATTTTCAATAATCAACTAATCGGATATATTATCATAGTTTTCAAAGAATTGCTGAAATTACGAGGTGGTTTTTTATTACATTATATTAAATCTATCAGAGCATTCACATTACCTAATCGGGATATGTCACTTTAACTTTAGAAAAATTATTTGAATTTAATTCTTGTTCATGTTTCAACACATCACTTACGCGACACACATTATTATATTTACCACTAACTGAGTCATTAAAATTATAATTAAACGTAGTTGATTTACGGTTATTGATTACCCTGATATTACCAATACTTCCAATATTCTCAAAATATTCCATTGAATAATATACTTCCACGAGGTTTGGTTTAAATATTAAATACGCATCCATACCACTATTAAAACCACTAAATGTGCTTTTTACATATGAAGTTGGCAAATTATTACCATCTTCATATTTTCCAAAATAAAAAAAAGATTCTGCACCATTATCAATTCTTGTTACAAATTCTCCATTATAATTATAGTATATAATTCTTTTTTCGCTACATGAACAAAAAAAGAATACAGTAATTAAAACCAAAACGAAATTCTTTCCCATACTTATTTTTTTATTGTATTTTTTATTGCTTGTTTACCTAGTTCTATACCAACCTTTGTTAATTTATCTTCTCCATTATTAGCTGTACAATTCATTTCGAAAACAGCCTGCCCATGAGTATCGGGCATTATAAAAAATAAGACATCGCCAGCAATCTGAAGCAAACTTTTACCGACATCATTATTGTTTTGATTAAATGTGCCATACCCATAATCTATGATACGATTACTAATAATAGATTTTTGTGCGACTGCACCAGCAACAAAATTCCCTGCATCTCTGGCTGAAACATATTTTCCGTATAGAAGTGACCCATAATAAACATTTCCATTAGGAGTTTTTGTTTTTATATCATAGGAATAATATTTCCATCCAGTTTCGTTATTACTAATTAGACAAGCGTGGTGTCCTATAGGATGTTTCCCAGTTCCATTTCCAGCAGGCGAGCATGGAATAATAACATCTCTACCATCTTCATCAATAACTAAAATAGGATTATTTATACAATAGTTAAATGGACTTTGGTTCGAGTATTTTCTCATCATCGGATCCAAACTCAACCACCTTCCCAACCTACTATCATATATCCTAGCCATAATCCCGATAGCCATCGGGAAACTATCACCATCCACACAAGTATAGTTGTCTTTTTTCTTGCCATTAAATCCAAATTTATATTGGCTATTCAGGTCGCTCCATTGGCGGGCTGGTATGGGGTAGCCTAAGGTATTTGTATAGGTTTGATTCCTTGACATAGTTTTAGATTACAAATATAGGGTTAATTTACAATAACTTAATTTAACCATAATCAAAATAACATAAATTAGATTTAATTAGTTAATGCAACTCTAACGATAGTAAAAAAGATATAAATTAAAACCTAACAGATGTATAAAATTTCATAGATCCCCTGTAAGGCGAATTTATTTTGTTCAAATTAATGGTATTAATTGAAACTCCAGATGCGGGCGGCCTTTGTGTTGGACGATAGACACCGCCATAGAACAGAATGTCATTCATTTGCACTTCATTTTTTAAATAAAATTCGTTGTCAATTATATTCGTATGAGTAAAGGTTTCAGTTTTTGAATAACACACATGGTTTCTAAATTTGAAAGGCGTTTGCTGAACTTGGTATTCTTTTTTTAAAACAAAAGAGTTGACGGGAGCGGCTTTTGTAGATGGTATTTTAACTTTTTTAACAGTTTTATCTTTAGTCAAATTTGTGTTGAAAGACACACCAAAGCCAACATTGTTGTGCGAAAGTGAATCCATTCTAATAAAACTATAAACATTAGGCACCTCAATATAAGATTTTGGTGGAATGTAAGAAAACCTTGTTTGATGAACCACTTTATTTACTACAATTGCTTGAGAAGGATATATGGGTCTAATAAACCCAATATTTTGAGAAATTGATGATTCTTCGTAATAACTTATTGCAATATCATTGACAATGAAAGCAGATTTTTTCCAATCAATATACATGCCTGAATCCGTTTTGTTAAAAACACTAAAATTCATGCTTCCATTCATACACCAAAAATCATACATGATTTTTATTTCCTCGTTTTCAAAAACTGCATCTTCCACTTGAGTTTCAACAGATGGAATAACTTCCAAAACTTTCATTTGGGTCATACAACCCATAAAAAAAAGTGATAAAGCAAAAAGAATGAGTCTATTACAGTTCATGATAAATAATTATATTTTTTTGCAAACAAAATTAAATAATTTTATTGAGAAAATGCAATAAATAATTTTTAAACCTTTTAACCTATCTCTTCATCAAAATTATTGAGAATAGAAAAGTTGGTTAAATGAAACTCATTGTCGGAAACAATTGTTACCCACTTTTTGTGTTTGAAATACCATTTCCAACGCACACTATTCAAACCGCCTTTTGTTAAATAGGCTTTTATAATAGGATTCACCTTTAATTTCAATTTAGCGATATTAAGAGAATCCCAAATATAAGACAATTTCTCTTCAATATTATCGCTCAACAACATGCTTGATACCACGGTGCCTGTGCCATTGCAACTAGGACAAAGTTCCGATGTATTAATATTCATCTCTGGTCGAACACGCTCTCTAGTAATTTGAATTAAACCAAACTTACTCATGGGCAAAATATTGTGTCTCGATCTATCCGTTTTCATTGCAGCCTCTAAGCTGTCGTGCAGTTCTTTTCTATGCGCAGCACTTTTTAAATCGATAAAATCAATAACTATAATGCCACCCAAATCTCTCAATCTCAATTGTCGAGCAATTTCTTTGGTAGCTTCGATATTTATTTTAAAAGCATTGTCTTGCTGTGTGGTTGCATCGGTGGTTTTTCTGCCACTGTTTACATCAATAACATGCATAGCCTCTGTGTGTTCTATGATTAAATAGGCACCATTGCTAAACATCACATTTTTACCAAAAGCACTTTTTATTTGCTTATCGATACCAAAATGTTGAAAAATAGGGACTTTACTATTATAGTATCTAACTAAAGATTCTTTACCTGGAGCAATATTTGAAATGTAGCTTTTTATTTTAGCTGCATACTCTTCATCATTAATGTGAATACTAGAAAATTCATCGTTTAATAAATCTCTTAAAAGCGCTTCAGTTCTAGAAATCTCACCTAGCACTTTTTTGATAGGCTGTGCATTTCTAGCGTTTTTAATCAACTTATCCCATTGACTAATTAAGTTATTCAAATCGGCTTCAATTTCTTCAATTCCGGCCTCTTCGGCAACGGTTCTAATAATAACACCAAAATTTTTAGGTTTTAGTTTATCCAACATTTGTTTCAATCTTTTTTTATGATTGAGGTCAGATATTTTTTTAGAAATAGAAGTTTTTTTAGCAAATGGCATCAATACAGAAAACCTTCCAGCAAAAGACAAATCGCAAGTTATCCGAGGCCCTTTGCTAGCAATTGGTTCTTTGAAAATTTGCACCAACAGTTCATCACCTTTTTTTAAAACCTCCGAAATTTTTCCTGATTTATTAATCTCTTCTTCAAGTTCAAACTGATCGAGATTAGAATCTTTTAATCCGCCTTGGGTAACAATTTTGGTAAGTTTTAAAATAGAGTTAAAGTTTGGACCAAGATCAGAGTAATGCAAAAAAGCATCTCTTTCATGACCAACATCTAAAAATGCCGCATTTAAGTTTGGCATTATTTTTTTTATTTTTGCTAGATAAACATCTCCAATTTGGAAAGACGAAACATTGTCTTCTTTATGTAGCTCAGTAAGGAGTTTGTTATAAATTAAGGCTACATCAATCCCATTGGAGTTCTTATCGATGATAAGCTCATTCACAATATATTGATTAATAAAAGTTAAACGAACCGTTTATTTTTTCTTATGACGATTTTTTCTCAATCTTTTTTTACGCTTGTGAGTTGCAATCTTGTGTCGTGCTCTTTTTTTTCCGCTAGGCATTTTTTTTAATTATTAATATGTTTATGTTCTCTTTTTTGAGCCTCATCGGCCCATTTTTTTGATTCTTCTTTATTTCCCATTAGTGAATAAACATGGCTTAATTCAGCACAAACTTCTCCATTTTGGGGTTGCAAAGATAGTATTTTTTTAAATCTTACAATAGCTTTTTCTAATTGATTTGATTCAACTGATAATTTACCTAAATAAAATAGGCCATCAATGTGGTTAGAATCCTTTGCCACAACCTCTCTTAGCAATAATGCTG
>JBDNIM010000518.1:0-1612 GCA_041688295.1 Bacteroidia bacterium | reverse complement strand
TACTTTTTTCGATTAAATGTTTATCGATGGTTATTGTGTCTTCTTTTTTGCTAACCACTAAAATGCAAATACAAGAAACTCCAATAATGTTGCAATTGGTTTAATTTTATTGTCAAAGTGCTGGCCTGTCATTGTTTTTATTAGTTTATATATGCGAATTGCGCATTTTTTGTTTCAAAATACCTGAAGTTATAGTTAAGTTCTTCATTTTCACGCCCACAAATATAATCCATTATCTCACAAAACCAAACCCCACAAAAGAACCTGCCATACAGCAGGTTCTTTTGTATTATTAGGGAAATTTTCACAGAATCAATTTATAATACTACGGATTAAAGTCCGCTGCTGTGTCTGCTGAGCCGATATAGGGCTGAAATTTATTCCATCCTGTAAAATACATAAGAGATGATGAATATTCGTAGAGCCTTTTAGGCAGAGCAGAATTTCAGAATGACGCACGGAATAAATAGACGGAATTCTTTCCAAAAAAACTTGGGTGTAATTTAGTTGTGCAAAAAAAAATTAACCAATCGGACAAAAAAAAAGCCTTAAACAATGTTTAAGACTTTTTTTTTATTTCAGTGAACTCGGAGGGAGTCGAACCCCCAACCTCCTCGGCCGTAACGAGGTGCTCTATCCAATTAAGCTACGAATCCATCAATGTTTTGTTTCCCAAAACAGGAGTGCAAAAATAAGTGATTTTAATATTTTTTCAAAAAAAATCTACATTAAGATTTTAGTTCCTTTATTTACTATTAAAAAACGCGCTGTTTTAATTCATTGCGGCATAAGCCTCAATGGGTAAACATGAGCATATTAAGTTTCTGTCGCCATGCGTATTATTGACCCTTGCCACACTTGGCCAGAATTTTTTAGCTACAACAAATGGCAATGGAAAGGCTGCTTTTTGTCTATCATAAGCATGATTCCAGTCATTGCTGCTAATATCTTGGGCGGTATGTGGCGCATTTTTCAATACATTGTCTTCTCTATCGGCCAATCCTGTTTCTATTTCAGCCACTTCGTTTCTGATAGCAATCATAGTGTCACAAAATCTGTCCAACTCAGATAAGCTCTCACTTTCTGTTGGCTCTATCATTAATGTGTTAGCAACGGGGAAACTAATTGTTGGGGCATGGTAGCCATAATCCATCAATCGTTTTGCCAAATCTTCTGCCTCTATTCCCGCGCTCGTTTTTAACCCACGGGTGTCTAAAATAAACTCGTGAGCACAAAATCCATTTTCACCTGTGTATAGAATTGGATAATGTTTTTCTAATCTCGATTTCATATAATTGGCATTTAAAATAGCAATTTCTGTGGCTCTTTTTAAACCTTCTGCACCCATTAATTTAATGTAAATATAAGAAATAAGCAATATACTTGCGCTTCCGTAAGGTGCTGCAGAAATTGCATGAATGGCTTTGTCTCCGCCTGTTTTTATGATAGTATGACCTGGCAAAAATGGTACTAAATGCTTGGCAACACCAATTGGCCCCATTCCCGGACCACCACCACCATGTGGAATACAGAAAGTTTTGTGCAAGTTCAAATGGCAAACATCCGCTCCTATCAGTCCTGGAGAGGTTAATCCCACTTGGGCATTCATGTT
>JBDNIM010000517.1:0-3773 GCA_041688295.1 Bacteroidia bacterium | reverse complement strand
TTTTAAATTTTGTTTGTGCCAAAACGACTTTTTGAAATCCATCTGCTGCAATATTCTTCAATGCCAGATTAACCATATTTTCATATTCCATTTCTGAAACACTGCTTGTGTTTTCCGATATTGTTAAATGTACATTTTTAAAGAAATTTTCAATATCTAACCCATTAATCGGCCTCGATTTGCCTTTAATTCTTCGTGGCTCATTTTTATTACTTTCAAATTTTGATACAATAAAAATTTCGTCCCCTAATTGTTCCTCAAAAAAATAAACCTTATGATTTAAAGGCAATCGATATAATATTTTTGCTTGTCCCAAACTTTTATTTATTGATAACTGTCATGGTTAATTTGCTGAAATGCGCCAATTTCCCCTCTTCATTTTCAATTCTAATTTGCCACACTTGAGTTGTTCTACCAATATGCAAAGGTTTTGCAATGGCATACACCCATTCGCCTTCTTTTACGGATTTTATGTGGTTGCCGCTCAAATCTAAGCCAAGCGCAACAAACTGATTTCTATCAAAAACCAAATTTGCTGCCATACTGCCAACACACTCCGCCATAGCAAGGCTTGCTCCACCATTCAACATTCTTAATGGTTGAACAGTGTTTTGATTCACAGGCATTTTTGCTTTCAAAAAATCGTCACCAAGTTCAATAAACTTAATTCCTAAAAATTCAACCATTGTGTTTTTGCAATAGTCATTTAGCCATTCTAATTGTATATTTGCAGGCTCAAAAAAAATAGATTCCATTGTGGCTGCAAATATAAAGAAAACCATTTACTTGATTCGTCATGGCGAAACAGATTTTAATAAACAAGGAATTATTCAAGGCAGCGGAATTAATAGCCATTTGAATGAACATGGGCGAAAACAAGCGAACATGTTTTATGAAACATATAAATCTATTGCATTTGATCATGTTTATACATCAGAACTTATTAGAACACAGCAAACGGTGGAAGCTTTTACAAAAAATACACCTCAAACCCATCTTGCAGAATTAAATGAAATTAATTGGGGCATTATGGAGGGGGTGAAACAAACACCCGAAATGTCTAAAGAATATCAAAAAATGGTGGATAATTGGAGCAAAGGAATCTTAGAAATTGCGATAGAAAATGGGGAAACGCCTTTGGCTATGTTTAACAGACAAAAAGTTGGTTTGGAACGCATTATGCAAAAAACGGAAGAAAAATATGTTCTAATTTCCATGCATGGTAGAGCAATGCGCAGCTTTTTATGTCTTTTATGTCAAAAACCCTTGTCAGAAATGGAAAAATGGGGACACAGTAATGTCTGTCTTTATATTTTAGAATTTAATGGCAGTCATTTTGACATTATTTTATCTAATAATACAGAACATTTAAATAAATTTTACTAAAATTGATAATTTGGCACAAAATTTGAATAACTTTGAATTATGGAAACTGCAATTGAAAAAAAAATCATAAAAAGAAAACCAGGTAGACCTTCTACCAACGAACAAAGAAGAAAAGAAATTTTAGAGAAATCTACAGAATGTTTCATTAAATTTGGGTTTAACAAAACTACACTGGACGAAATAGGCCTAGCAATTGGCTTTAACAAAGCTGCTTTGTATTATTATTTCAAAAATAAAGAAGAATTGTTTGTTCAAGCAATCAATGTACAACTTAAAGACGGTCTAGGTGCTTTGAAAAACAAAGTTGCATCTCTTGAAGGTGCAGAAAAACAATTGTTAGAATATTTCTTTAACAGAACAAAAATCTATGTTAAATTAATCAAACTAACGAGTCTTTCTGGTGAAAATATCATTGAATTAAATGACACTTTCAATGAAATTTACGCCCCATTCAAAAAGAGTGAAGAAGTTTTTGTGGCAGGTATTGTTAAAAATATTGCGCCCAAAAAATCTGAAGCAGAGCAAAAAGATTTTGTTACAATGTGTTTTGATGTTGTTAATTCAATGTCTTTTACAGCTATTATCCTTGATAATGTAACCAAAAAAGATTCTTTCCTTGATATTTACAATAAGAAAAAAGACAGCTTATTGAAAAATCTAATAGTTGCTTATAAAAACTAAATTTTAATCGGTTTCTTGTGTTTTCAAATTGATGCAAGAAAAACTATTTTCATATTTTAGTATAAAAAGGGTTTTAATACTTTGGTTGTTTATAACTGCAATCAATTTATTAAAACCCTTTCATATTGACGATACTTTTCACATTGAGGTGGCCCAATGGATTGAAAAAAATCCATTTAAGCCCATGTCTGGCAAAATAAATTGGGGTTTTAATCCTAATTTTATTCATACTTTTAATCAGCCACCTTTGTTTTTTTCAATAATGGCAGTTTGGGGACATTATTTTTCCTATTCAGAAGTTTCACTGCATTTTTTACTTTCAATTTTCACTTTTTTAAGTGTTTATTTTTTTTCAAGAATTTATTACAGCATTACACCTCGAAAAAATGCGCTTGGAATTTGTTTATTTTGTCTTTCGCCAGCTTTAATTATCAATCAAAATATAATGGTAGAAATGCCTGTTTTGGCTTTTATTTTGGCAATTATGTATCGTTTAATTAAGCCAAATCCTAAATTTTTCGACTATTTTATTATTGCCATTTTGTTTAGTTTTAGTTTATTAATAAAATACTCAGTATTGCCAATGTTTGCTATTGTTTTAGTTGCTATTTTTATAAAAAACAGAACTCGTTTTTTTAAATATTCCAGCCTTTTACTTATTCCCATTTTTGTTCTTTTGGTGTGGTCTTATGCAAATTATTTAGAATATGGCGGCATACACTTTCTCGATAGACCCAAAAATGAATTGTCCTTGTTTCAAATTGGCAAAATGAGTGTTGTTCTATTAAGCACTATTGGCGCTTTCTTGCCGTTTTATTTCTTGTATTTTAAACTAAATTTTAAACATATTATAATTTTATCGGGAGCAACTATTGTATTTCCTTTGTTAGTGTATTGGGCGATTATTCCTGAACCTATTTCTAATGTCGTTTTATATGTTGTTTTTATGTTGGCAGCCATACTTGCATTTTTTCATCTTTTTAAATATTATATTAAAAACGGAGTGGATAAAAACCAATTAATTTTATTTTCATCACTTGTTTTTTTCTCTGTTTTTTTAATAGTTTTTGCACCATTTATGGCAAGTCGTCATCTGTTATTAATCTTACCTTTTTTAATTCTATTGTCGATGCCAATATTTGAAACAAGGCATTTAAACACCCAAAATGCAGCATTGGGAATAAGTGTCATATTTGCACTATGGATGAATGTTTCTGATTGGCAACAAGCTAATTTTTATAAAAAGGCGGCCAAAGAAATTGCAGTTTTAATCCCACAAAAAAAATATACCATTGGGCATTGGGGTTGGCAATTTTACTCCAAAAAAGAGGGCTTTATTGAGTATGGTACTGATTCTTCAAAGTTAATTTTAGGTGATATTTTAATAGCACCCAATAATATCTCAAAACAAGCAATTAACAAAAAAATAAACACAGAAAGTTTTGGATTTTACACACAACCGCCAACATTTTCTACTTTTCTTTCAGGAAAATCTTTTGCCAACTTTTATAACTCTAGCGGCAAACGAACCGCTTGGAGTTATAGCAACAGAGCAATAGATACGGTTTTTTTCTTGAAAGTTGTTTCCATTTCTGAATAAAAAAAAGCCCTTGGCTTCAAACCAAGGACTTTTTAATGTATGAGTATGTTTTCTTAGTAAATTACTGTCTATTGCATTTTACAAATGCAAGCCATTGTCTTTCAGT
>JBDNIM010000516.1:0-9383 GCA_041688295.1 Bacteroidia bacterium | reverse complement strand
TTACTCATTTTTCTTAAATTCTCTTATTTAATTGCTTTTTCGCTATTTTCTAACTTTGTGATACCATTTCTTTGCAAAATTTCTCTCGCAAGGTTTAAATAGGTTGTTGTACCTTTGCTACTAATATCATGAGAAATGACACGTAAGCCAAAACGTGGTGCTTCGCTTAATTTTGTGTTTCTCGGAATAATTGTGTCAAAAACGATGTCCTGAAAGTGCATTTTAACATCTTCCACAACATGGTTGCTTAATCTTAAACGGGAATCATACATAGTAAGTAAAATACCTTCAATAGATAAGCTTTTATTAAGTTCTTTTTGAACAATTCTAAGAGTATTTAATAATTTTCCTAAACCTTCCAACGCAAAATATTCGCATTGCACGGGAATAATAACAGAATCTGCGGCACACAAGGAGTTTGTTGTTATTAAACCCAAAGAAGGCGAACAATCAATAATTATAAATTCATATTCTTTTTTTGTGGCTTCAAACACTTTTTTAAGTACTCTTTCTCTGTTTGGCAAATCAATCATTTCTATTTCTGCCCCAACAAGGTTAATGTTGGATGGCAGCAAGTCTAAAAATTTAAGGTCTGTTTTTAAAATAACCTCTGAAGCTGGGGTCTCGTTTACTAAGCAATCATACAATCCAATTTTAATGTTTTGTGGATCAAAGCCAAGTCCTGATGAAGAGTTTGCTTGCGGATCGGCATCTACAAGCAAAGTTTTAAACTCCAAAACCGCCAAGCTGGCTGCCAGGTTTATAGCAGTTGTTGTTTTTCCTACACCGCCTTTTTGATTGGCAATTGTTATTATTTTTCCCATTTTTTTATATGTTGATTGTGTCGTTTATTTTTAAGAGTGTTAGCGTTTTGTTTTCGCTTTCAAATGCTTTTTTAGCATCGTTTTGATTGATTTTTATATAATCAAAAGTATCGTAGTGCATGCCTATTATCTGATTGCATTCAATCATATTTGAAGCTTCAATTGCATCATCAATATCCATTGTGAAATTTCCACCAATTGGCAAAAAAGCAAAGTCTAATTTATGTTTTTTGGCAATTAATTGCATGTCTAGCGTTAGGGCAGTATCGCCACTGTAATAAAAGGTTTTTTCTTCTGTTTTAAAAACAAAGCCACAGGCTTGCCCACCATAGCTGCCATCTTCAAAAGACGAAGAATGCGAAGCATAAACCATTTGTACCATGCCAAATTCAAATTTCCAAGTTCCGCCAATGTTCATTTGATGAATGTTAGTATGTCCGTTTTTTATTGCCCATTCGCCAATTTCCCATATTCCTACAATCTGCGCATTGTTATTTTTCGCAATATGTAAAGCATCATAAATATGGTCTTGGTGGGCATGACTTAAAAAAACATAATCGGCTTTCATTTCGTCAATATTGATGCCTTTTGCCAATTCATTTGGTGTAACAAAGGGGTCAAATAATATTACAGAATTGTTAATATTAATAGAAAAACAGGAGTGGCCATAGAAAGTTATTTGCATTAAATCGATTTCAGAATTTGAACTTTCAAAAGTAAACTAATCAAAATAAGAATTGGGTCTTATTTTGGATGTTTTTTCCCCAAAGTGGGTTGTTTTGTGGTGGCAAAGTTGTGGATAAGTTGGTCGGTTTATTGGTGGCTATAATTTATTAGTCAGTTTTATTTTATTGGTCGTTTTTGACCATTTTTGATTTATATTCTAAATATTAGAAAAAAACCCTATACTTTTGAACTGTGAAAATAAGGGTTGCTATTGTAGATGACAAATTAATAAATAGGAATACTGTAAAAAGTATTTTGTTAGACAATCTACATATTGAAATTTTATTTGAGTATGTCAGTGGTATTGATTTTTTAGAAGACCTTAAAAATACTAGGGAAAACATTGACATTGTTTTAATGGATGTTGAAATGCCAGAACTAAGTGGAATAGAAACTATAAAGAGAGCAAGAATTTCTATGCCACATATAAAGTTTATTGTTTTAACTGTTTTTGAAGACAGCGATAAAATTTTTGAAGCCATAAAAGCAGGTGCGCATGGTTATTTATTAAAAGAAGATAGGGCCATTGATACTATTGAAGCTATTAAATCCGTATATGAATATGGCGCAGTGCCTATGAGTCCAATAGTTGCTAGAAAAGTACTTGCTTTTATGAGTGCCAACCCTGTCAATAACAATGAGCCATTAAATGAAAACCCATTATCAAAAAGAGAAATGGATGTGTTAAACTTGTTGGTGTCCGGTAAAAGGTACAAAAAAATTGGTGATTTATTGTTTATTTCTCCTTTTACAGTTAGAAGGCATGTTAACAATATTTATGATAAGCTACATGTAAAAAGCAGGTCAGAAGTTATTACTTTAGTTTATAAACAAAAGTGGGTATAAATTATTTGAAAATATTATTGTCATTATCTATTTTGTTTTTGTTTTCGTGTGAACAAAACAAGAAGCAAAGCGAATATAAAAATAGAGATTTTTTAAAAAAATATACAGTACTAGAAAGTTTTTTGAAAACTTATAATTTTGTTTCCGCAACTAAAGTATGGAATGAAATAGACTCTTCTATCCAATTTGAAACTTGGGATTCTCTAAAACATGTTCACACTTTAGCTAAATATAGGTATTTGCTAAATTTTAAAATGTATGATTCTACTTTAAAATTGTTGCCAACGGCTTATAATAACCTAAATAAAGATAAATATAAATCTATATATTTTGAACTTAAAAGATTAGAAACGGTATGTCAAACCCAGACAGGTCTATATTTAGATGGCATCAAAAACAGTCTTTTAATTCTCCCATTTTACGAACAAGAAAAAAACCACAAAAGAGTGTGCGGCATAAAAGCTAATATTGGATGGTGTTATTTTAATTTAAATGATTTCAATGATGCAATTGTTTTTATTAATCAGTCTATAAACGATGCCAAAACGCATCAGCTCGAAATTTTATTGTCAGATTATTACCAAAGAATGGCAACTGTTTACTCAGGAAAATTACAGTTTATTGTAAAAGATAAACAAAAGGATTTTGACTCTGCAATGCTTTATTTTAATAAAAGTTTTGAATTAATAGACACGACAGAACCAAGTTGGGAGCTTACAAATTATTACATAAATGTTACTGGGTTGCATACTGTAATGAATAACCATTTGGATGCCATTTTTTGTGCAAAAAAGGGATTGTTAATCAGTGAGAAAATACAAGATTATGATGGATTAAGTATGTTTAATGTTAATATGGGAGTGTCATATTTGAAATTAAATGATTTTGAAAATGCTTTAAAATATTTTAAAGCAGCTGAAAAATATGCAAAAGAACACGACTTAGTGGATGGATTAAATGCAATAAATAAAAATTTGGCGACTGTCTATGCCAAGCAAAAGAAATTTGAGTTAAGTACAATTGATTATGAAGATTATATTACACAATATTTTATAGAGTTTAATCAAAATAATTCTTCAATAGCGCAAGAATTGTCTAAGAAATATCAAACTGAAATAATAGAAAAAGAACTAGAAATAGCTAAAAACAGGGAGTTGATTTCTAAAAATAATTTTCATATATCTTTATTTATTGTTGGCTTAGTTGCCTTGTTTGTTGTTGGATTGTTGCTTTATTTTACACAAAAAATTAAAATCAGGAAAAATCTGGAAATCATACAGTTAAAATACCAAAGCGCAATTGTTAAAAAAGAAACGGAGATTCAAGAAAGGATACGAATTTCAAGAAATTTGCACGACAATTTGGGTGCTTATGCTTCAAGTATTAGTAAAAACATAGATTTAATTGAATCTAACCAATCTATTAATATGCTCAGCTTGGCAGAACTCAAGTATAATTCTGACCAGATTTTATCGAATTTAAAAAATGTGGTGATTGATTTGAATCAAAAATTGTTGCCCTTTACAGAATTTATAGATATAATTAAAACTGAATTGTTGAGGTTGTTAAGGTCATATCCTGCAATTGAATTTGATATTAATGAACAAATTAATTATTCAGCGTTTTTAGATGTTGAAAAGCAATTGAACCTAAAAGCCATATTGTTTGAATTGGTTCATAATTCTATTAAGCATAGTGGCTGTAAAAACTTTAAATTGGATATTACCGAAAATTCAAACTCTATTTTTTTAAAACTTGAAGATGATGGTGTTTTTAATGAAAAAATAAATAATTTTAGTGGTAATGGCATTGTTAATATATCAGAAAGAATTAGTTTTTTAAATGCAGATTACAAACATTTTAAAAACAAATTAGGGGGAACAAGTAGCGAAATTGCCATCAAAAAATGGTCGTAAAGGACTATTGTTGTAGCACTGAAATAAGTGAATTTTTGCTACATGAAAATATATATATCTCCAACTCAAAAATTAGCAAAACTTAAAACCCATGCATTCTGCATTTTATTAGTGTGCTTTTCCAATGGCGTTCTTGGTCAAAATGTAAGCTATGAAATTGTTGAAAACGATGTTCGTTGGTTAGATTTAATGCACATTAGGCCTTATGTTTCATTTTGTATTCCTCCAACAGACTTGGTTAAAGATTTGCCAATAATTCTTACCGTTGATGCACAATATTGGGCAGAAAAAATGGATTTTAGAGGAGGGTTGAGTTATGGAAATGTATTCATGGGTGGGAGTGTTGGGGCTACCTATCATTTAAAAAAAGGGATTAAAAGAGCGAATCATAAATTCGTAATTTCTCGCACAAAAAGTGGCAAAACCGAAACAACTAAATTTCTTAGAGCAAAAGCAGATATCCATAGAATTTCTGGACCATGTGTTGATTTAAATACGGGTGTTTGGAAAAATGCAGGTTTTGTTGCCAAGTTAGATTTTGGTTGGGATATTCAGACACTTGCGTTTGCAAGAGCAAAAATTAATGGAAGTAAATACGCTATAAAAAGTAGTAGAAATGGATGGTTTAGCACAAAAATACAAGGTGTTTTGGCAAATGTTGTGGTCGATGAAACAGACTATTTTAAACTTGGTGCAGGCACAGGCAAGGTAGAAAATAACCGAAAAATGGCAGTTGGGTTTCAAATTTATCCAAGTGTGGCTGTTGCTCCTTGGCGAACGGTTACATTTTTTGCATCCATGCCAATGGGGTATATGCGATATTTAGGCATGGCAAATGCACCAGAAACATCATCAAAAGGGATCCCAATTTTAAGTATTAATTTGGGCGCTTCTATTGGCATTTAATCCATTTTTTTTAAACCCAATTTTCTGACAAATTAACTATATGATAACCAATAAGATTTTCAACATACTTTTACTTTTCACTTTAGTATTTTCTTTTTCTTGCAAAAAAGAGAAAACAAAAACATCTACAAATACCATCGGTTCCGATTTTTTTATTGATGGAAAGGGAATGCGGAAAATTTGGGGCATTCAATCGGAGCGAAGTGGTTTGGGTGCATTTGGAATAAATAAAATGACCATAACTCCAGATTGGCATGTACACACTGTTTTTACTTATGCAAATTCTAATCCGAATGGTGCGCCAGCTGATTATGTCGCTTACAGAAGAAAAATTAATATTGCAACAGGCGACACTGTAGCAACAAACGGAATACCTAAACAAGTAGATATTACATATATAGGACAGCAACAATCTGGCTGTTTGACATTTGAAATAGTGCCTTATACAGATAAACTAGTTTATTATAGTGGGTCGCAAGTTTATGGCAATCCAAATTGGCAGCCCATGATGTTTAACCAAGGTTTTGCAAAAATTTATGATAGCAGACAAGCTGCCTGCTTCAGTTATTTTAATGTAGTGGCACCAGCTTTTAGTGCTAGTTTTTATAGTAATGCAATTGCAAGTAGTGTTTCTTCAAGATATATAAACCCTGCGGCTGTATCTGCAAGTGCCGAAATAACTCCTAGCGGAGATTTGATATCTTTTATAGCATTAAAAACAGACAGCCTATTGGTGATGGATTTTAAATCCAATACTATTTTAGCAAGTGTGCCAATGACATTGTTTTCGCAATATATTCCTGCCAATTACCCTTGGAATTATATGCCAGATAGCCGTTTGATTACAAAAAGAAGTGAGGACGGAGCAAAAATAGTTGGCACTGTATTTCATACTGCTAACTATTTTCCACAAGGGAGCGGTAGAATGTTTAGTACTTTTGTTTACGATATTGCATCAAAAATGCTTAGTCTAAAAGTTGAAAACAGTTATTTAAATACTGGCTTTTATTTAACTACAACTGAAGATGTTGATGACAATGGCAATTATTTTTATAAAGCAGAAGTAGCTAATCCAACAAAGGATACTAAAGTAACCATTAATAAAATAACACCTGCAGGAATTTCTATTTACAAAACAGGGTTTTTGAATAACAGCAGCAGCTTGTTATGTTTAAGAATGGTTTCCAATAAGTTAATTATAGCGTGTGGCACAAGTGGAAATTCTTATTATACAGATGCAAGAGGCAAAGGCACTATGGTGATTGCAATAGAGGATTAAAACAAGGTATTAGATAAAAAGGCTTTTAGTGAACTGTCAGTATTTGCTAATTCATTAAAAACTAAAACTATGAATCACCAAAATTAAAAAGCTTCAATCAATAAAAATTGATTGGTTTTTTTTATGTCAAATTGAAAAGCATTCTAAAAGGATAATATTAAAATAATGTTTTCTTATCAACAAAGCTATAATTGGTTATAAATGAGGTTTTTATATTTGTATTTTTTTTTAAAAATAGGTGTCCTTTAGCATAATATTTATTGGCGAATAAGTTTTTCTTATATTGTCTTTTAAAAGTTTGGCGCAGTTGTTGTAAGATGAGAAGGAACTATAAAAAAATATTATTATTAACTATTACTGCTTTTGGGCTTATTCATGCAAAAGCTCAAAATTGTACAGTTAATTCTGGCGTAAATAGAACAATATGCATAAATCAAACAATGACCCTGAACGGAAACAAAAATGGCGTATTTAATACCGCTAGTGTTTGGACCCAAATAGCCGGACCCTCTGTTATTATCAAAAATCCATCGAATCCAATAACCACAGTTACCGGCTTTGCAGTTGGGCAAACTTACACTTTCAGATTATCTGCTACATGCAGAGACGGAATAAGAGTATTTGACGATGTAAGAATGTCAGTTGTTGGTATAACAGTTGCAAATGCAGGAGCAGATATTTTGGCTTGCCCTGGTTCAAGTGCATTAAATGGCAATGCTATTGCAAATGCGTCTTCTGCAATATGGTCTGTTGAGTCGCCTTCGCCAAACACGCCAAACATTTTAACGCCAACAGCACAAAACACAACTGTAAATGGAATGATAGCCGGTATTTATAAATTTAGATATACCGTGTATAGTCAAATGGGTATTTGCCCTGCAAAATTTGATGAAGTTTTAGATACCTTAATTTTTAAAGCCAATGCCGGAAGAGATACGGGATTTTGTGATACAGGTGTTTTTATACTGCGAGGAACTTCTGGAAGCACCGGTACTTGGACTAAGCTTTCTGGAGGAAATGCAACAATAGTTGCCAATGGAAGCAACACAGCCATTTTGTCTAATGCTGGCTCAGCTGGCTCTCCTTACAGCTTCTTATAAACTATTCCTGCAACATTTGGTTGCCCACTTACCATGGATACGATGACCATTGTGTATTCTGATACAGCGAGCAATCCATTGGCTGGAGTAGATCAAAGATTATGCAATGCAACAAGTATAGTGATGGCTGCAAATACTATAACAGCCCCTGGAAGTGGATTTTGGGCGCAATTAATTGGACCTAATAATTCTAATATCAATACACCCAATAGCCCTACAACAGTAATATCAAATCTTACATCGGGTGTTTATGTTTACACTTGGCGAGCCACCAATCAATTTTGCACGATTGCAGATCAAGTAAAAATAACTATTGATGCGTTACCTTCTGTGGCTAATGCAAATGTTGATAGAACAATATGCCCTGATACCGTAAGAATGAACGCCTCAACAATTAGTGTGGGTGTGGGAAATTGGACACAATTATCGGGACCTAGTGTAGTTGTATTTTCAAATGCATCAAACCCTAAAACGCCTGTTTCTAATTTAACTCAAGGCGTTTACCAATTTGAATGGAGAGTAACTAATGGCGTTTGCGCGCCTAATACCGATATTGTGCAAGTGAATGTTCCTAATTTAAGACAAACACAAGCAATTACAGGAATAGATTCAGGAATATGTAATAGAACAGCCACAAGATTAAATGGCAACGAACCATTAATAGGTGCGGGAACTTGGTCGCAAATTGGAACCCCCGCTTCTACAATATCTACGCCTTCATCTTTTAATTTTAATATCACATTAACAAGTGCAGGAATATACAGGTATGTTTGGACTGTTGTAAATGGCATTTGTAGATCAGCCGATACCGTAATTTACACGCGTTTGCTTACTCCCACAACTGCCAATGCTGGAAGAGATAGCATAATCTGTGTATATGGTGTATTTAGAATGTTTGGCAATGCTCCAACTATTGGAACAGGATTATGGCAAATGGTTTCTGGTCCATCGCCACTAAGCTTTGTAAACAGCGCTGCTAACAATAGTTTGGTTAATGGAGTATCTCCCGGAGTTTATAATCTAACATGGACAATCAGAAATGGCGTTTGTCCAACTTCGCAGGATAATGTAATAATCAATATTTTGCCAGCTCCTGCTATGGCTATTGCTGGGTCACCTCAAACTATATGTGAACCTTTTACCACTCTTAATGGCAGCCAAGATTCTATTGGCACTCCACTTTAGCAAAGAGTAAGCGGGCCTAATACACCAAATATTTTAACGCCAAACAACCACAATACAAATGTTACTAATTTAACCAATGGTAACTATAGATTTAGATATTCTATTACCAATGCCACTTGTGTAAATCAAGATACTGTGTTGGTTGTATATTCGCAACCAGCATCAAACGATAAATGCGCTTCCGCTAAAATATTGCTTCCCTCACTTCCTATTATTGGCAACGATAATTTATGCGGAGGTTTGCCTGAAATAGGCGAACCAAACACTTGCGGTTTAGCACCTTGTAATTCTATTTTTTATAAATTTACAACCAATCCTTCTTTTTGGTATAAAGATTTAACAATTGATTTTACAAATATTGGGTCGTGCAATAATGGTTTAAGAGTTAGTTTATATAATGATGGTGTTTGCCCTACTTTGTGTGCTCAACATAAAACATGTCAAACAATAAATACGCCTGGCTCTATCACATTTACAGATTTAGCACCGTCTACAGTATATTATATGATAATAGATGAAAATACAGCTGTATGTTCTTACAGTAAGTGTAATTATAATTTCCAAATATTAGGCCAAGCTTTGCCAATAGTATGGAATAGTG
>JBDNIM010000515.1:0-4250 GCA_041688295.1 Bacteroidia bacterium | reverse complement strand
CTTTTGTCCAGCTCTTTTAAAACATAAATTTGACAGCGAGAAAGCAAAGCATTTATAACCTCAAAAGAAGGATTTTCTGTTGTGGCACCAATCAATAATATATTCCCATTTTCTATGCCTCCCAACAAAGCATCCTGCTGACTTTTGCTAAATCTATGAATTTCATCTAAAAAAAGAAGTGTTTTTCCTTTGGCTTTAGAAAGGTCGATAACTTTTCTAACATCTGCCACCCCAGCGTTAATAGCACTCAGCTGAATGAAAGGCAAACCCAAGGAATTGCCAATTATTTTTGCCAATGTTGTTTTGCCAACGCCAGGCGGTCCCCAAAAGATAATACTTGGAAGATTTCCATTTTTAATAAATTGTCTGATAGGCGCGCCCTCTCCCATCAAATGGCTTTGCCCAATGTAATCATCAATGGTTTCTGGCCTCACTCTTTCTGCTAATGGTTGATTTGTAAACATTTTTACTTTGAAACAAATTTAATCAAAATTTGAATAAACAATTGTTTTTTTATTCAAATTAACAAAAAACCTAAAATTATAGTATGTTCGCATACAATAAAAGGGATGCAAACAGAGCTGAAACAAAAACTTGGTTTATTTTCTGCCATAATGGTGGTAATAAGCGCTATGATTGGCAGTGGTGTTTTTAAAAAAATATCGTTAATGAGCGCAGAACTACAGCACTCTGGCTGGGTTTTGTTGGCTTGGGGTTGTGCAGGGTTAATAACCTGGATGGGGTCGCTAAGCAATGCGGAAATAGCAGGAATAATAGCCAAACCGGGAGGCCAATATGTTTATTTTAAAGAAATATATGGCAAATTTTTTGCTTTTATTTACGGCTGGTCTTCTTTTTCGGTTATTCAAACAGCCACAGCCGCCTCTGTGGCTTTCGTTTTTGCAGAATCTTTAAATAGTATTTTGCCCATGCCAGTTTTGCCCCCTTCCATTGCGAACATTACTGTTTTTTCTTTCCATGAATTTAAACTAATGCCATTTGATAATTTTGGGGTTAAAATGATAGCAAGTATTTTGGTTGTGTTTCTTTCATTTATCAATTACAGAGGCATAGATTATGGCGAAAAAATCAGCAATATCTTAGGGTCATTAGTCGTGGTTGGGGTCATATTAATCATTGTTGTTTCTTTTGCTTTGGGGCAAAATGAACACATAATAACAGAAGCACAAAAACCTTTAGAAATGCCATTTTTTCCATTGTTTTTTTCGTCTATGCTCGCTGCTTTTTGGGCTTATGAGGGTTGGAACAATGTTGGGTTCTTGGGTGGCGAAATAAAAAACGCAAAGCGAAATATTCCAATTGCCCTTAGCATTGGCACTTTGATTGTAATGGCTTTGTATCTCTTAGTGAATACCGCCTTTTTTAAACTGGCAGATGTTTCTTTCTATGCACAACTAGACAGCAATAAGGTAGCAGCCATTGAAGGCATCAAGCAGGTTTGGGGTTTGGGTGCCATTTTTATTTCATTGCTAATTCTTGTCAGCACCTTTAATAGCACAAACAATAGCTTAATGACCGCACCAAGAATATATTACGCAATGGCAAACGATGGATTGTTTATTAAAAACATGGGCAATGCCCACCACAAATTTCTTACCCCACACAAAGCCATCATCGCTCAATTAATTTGGTGTTTGGTTTTAATATTGTCGGGTAGCTTTGATATGCTAACAGAATTATTGGTTTTTGTGGCCTTTATATTTTATGGCTGCGGAGCAATGGGCGTTATAGTTTTAAGAATAAAACAACCCAATGTTCATAGACCAAACAAAGTGCCGCTCTATCCTCTAATTCCTGTCATTTTTACATTGTTCAGCGCCTTTTTAGTGTATTATACAATAAATGAGTCGCCTGGCAATGCAATAATAGGTTTGCTGCTTATTGCCACAGGTTTACCAATATATTATTTTTTTAATTCAAAAAACAAACTATAGCCATGCACCATCATAATTGCTTTGTTTTAGAGGGGTTGGCAAATGAACTAAAGCCAAAAATTGTCAATCAAACACTCATAGATTGCTACAGCAATACTATCAATGAAATTTCCTTTCTTTTTGAAAACTCTGTGTTCAAATCCATCTTTTTTAATGGGGTCATGTATTTTGATTTTGAGCAAAACAATGTATCAAAAAGCAGGCTGTTTAATCCTCAATTTACCGATTTTATTAAACAAAAAGTTACTGATGTTCTGTTCCATCCTTTTGAGCGTTCTTTTCAAATAAAATTTGAAAACAATCATTCCCTTTTTTTTAAATGCCATAGCCGACAATCCAATGTGATTGGTTTTGTGGAGGAAGAAAATACCAGCATTTTTAAAAAGAATATTGAAAGAGACAATGACTTGCTGTTAACAGATTTCCTATTAACTAAGCAAATTCATTATAAAGAAACCATAAACGATTTGCAATCTTTCAATAATGCCTTCCCTTCTTTGCCCAATGAATTTTATTCTCTTTGGCAAACAAACCAATCTGAACAAACTTTTAATACTTTGATTCATCAATTTAAAAATATAAAAGAGTTTAAATACAAGCTTGATGGGTTGGCCTTAATTCCTGTTTTTGAAGGCGAAAACAATGTGTTAAATTCATTGACACAATACACTTATTTAAGCTTAAAAAAACTGAGTTTTGACACGCAAAAAGAAACCCTATTAAGCAAAAAAGAAAAGCTTTTAGCAGATAAAAAAGCTTACTTGCTAAGTGCCGAGAAAGCTATTGTAGAACTAAGAAACACAAGAAACCAAGAGGAGATTGGTCATATTATTTTATCCAATATGCACCAAATTATAAAAGACAATAAAGAACAATCACTGTATGATATTTACAATGATTGCAACATAGTTGTTAAATATAATCCCGACCTTTCTGCACACGAAAATGCTGATAAATATTTTAGAAAAAGCAAAGGCAAAAATGTCAACAGCGCTATTCTAGAAGGAAAAATAAAAACAACCAAGCAGCTAATCCTTGATTTAGAAAAAGAGACAAAGATTATTAGAAATTCTAATGACACAAAAACGCTAAAACCTTTTTCCCTTAAATCTATTAAAAGCAAAGCAGAAACCGAACTGCCCTATAAATTATTTGAACACAATGGTTATAGTATTTTGGTAGGCAAACATGCCGAAAGTAATGATAAAATATTGAGTAATTTCAGCGATAAAAACGACATTTGGTTGCATGCCAAAGATGTTGGAGGCAGCCATGTTTTAATTAAAAACAAGAACAAGCAAGCCATCCCTGAATATATCATAGAAAAAGCCGCTGAGTTAGCGGCTTATTATTCTAAAAACAGGAAGCAAAATCTTGTAACGGTAACCTATACTTTTCGAAAGTTTGTAAGAAAAATAAAAGGCGCTGATAAAGGGAAAGTAACGGTTAGCAATGAAAAAACATTGCTAGTAAACCCTAAGATTTTGTAGAAAACTTTAAATTACTTGGCATAAGATTTTCTTAAAAACCAAAGCCATTTTTTATTAAAAAATAACCCTAAAATATGGATATAATAAAGCCATATTAATGGATAAATTAAAATTACAAATTTATTTAGTTGAAACGCATTCTTTAGTTCAAAATGATGAAAATACAGAACTGATCTCGTTATGCCACATCCTAAACATTCGATGTTAAAAAACAATTTCGATGGGCATAAGGTAGGCCCATTATTGAAACTAGTTACTGGTATAAGCCAAAAAAAAATTGGTGTCGCTAAATAAATAGCAATACCAATTTTTAAATAATTTGAAATACGACTATTTTTTACCAAGAATAACAATCAAAGCATGTATTAATCCTGGCAGTCCACATAATAATGTAAGAATTAAACTAGTAGTTACCCTAGATGTCCAATTGTTTCCTTCATACAAATACATTGCTATAACTGTACCAAAAGGAACAAGCAAAATCAACAAAACAAGAATTAATGTACTTGTTTCATTGGTTGCTTTTTTATCTAAAATGTTTTTAACCGCTTTTTTCATCTGCTTTTTAGAAACATTAAGTTTTGCAGTTTGGTCTTTTGTTTTTGAAGTAGAAACTGTGTTTTTTACTTCAGCAATTTTACTTTCTGCAACAACATTAGAATTACTTTTTACTGTAGAGCTGCTATTGCTTTGAGTCGCTTCTTTTTCAATGTCGATTTTAGCTAATTCAGCTTCTTGAGTTTTCTCGTTAATTTCTGTAATAACTGTTTTTGCTTTTCTTTTAGAAACTTCATTTTCAGCCTTT
>JBDNIM010000514.1:0-4554 GCA_041688295.1 Bacteroidia bacterium | reverse complement strand
TTATAATAGAAAAACTAATCGCCTATCAACTTTCAGAAATCGAAAACTTACCGAATCTTCCTTTAGCCATCACAACTTTAATAGAGTATTTAGAAAAAGAAAAGAAAGGTGAAATAGAAGGAGAAACATCTATTTTAATAATGCCAGGCTATCAATTTAAAATAGTTGAAGGATTAATAACTAACTTTCATCAGCCAAAATCGACTTTAATTTTGCTAATTGCAGCTTTAGTTGGCGAAGATTGGCGAAAAATTTATAATGAGGCTTTAAAAAACAACTATAGGTTTTTAAGCTATGGCGATAGTTCACTGCTATTATCATAAAAACAAATAATCGTTTAAAATTATTATTAAATTTTGATAAATAATCATAATTTTGCAGAAATGAAATATTTTGGCACGAAATTCGTTCTATCAAGTATAATCATATAAAAAAACAAAAAAATGAAATATAAATTATTATTAATTCTACTTTGCACAACTATTGTCTCAAGCAATGGATTTGCTCAAAAATTTGGATACATAGATTCAGACTATGTTCTTAGTCAACTAACCGAATATAAAGGCGCACAAAGACAATTAGACGAACTTTCTCAAAAATGGGAAACGGACTTAGCTAACCAAAGGTCGGAAATAGACAAAATGTATAAAGATTATAAAATCGAAGAAATTACATTGACCCCAGGACAAAGAAAAGAAAGAGAAGATGCAATTGTTGCTAAAGAAAATACAATGAGAGATTTTGAACAGTCAAAATTTGGTGTTAATGGTGAGCTTTTCAAAAAAAGACAAGAGCTAATTAAGCCAATTCAGGACAAAATATCTGTATCAATAACTGCCGTAGCCAAAAAAAATGGATTGGATTTTATATTTGATAAATCAGCTAATATGAACATTCTATTTAGCAACCCTAAATATGACAGAAGTGGCGATGTTCTTGATGAACTAGGCGTAACAGTAAACGAAAAATAATTTAAAAAAAGCAAGAAAAATAAATGAAAAAGTATCTAATAAAAACCGCTCTGTTTGTAAGTATTTTATTGTGTAGTCCAATGGCAAAAGCACAAAAAATAGCCCATGTAAATTTTCAAGAAATCATAGTTTTGATGCCCGAATACGAAAAAGCATCTAAAGAATATGAAATTTATCAAGCTTCGTTAGAAGATGATTTAAAAGAAATAGAAAACAGAGCTGGTTTATTGAACCAAAAATTGGACGCAGAGCAAAAAAAGCCACAACCAAGCTCAACCAAACTAAAAATTTACCAACAACAAATGGAAGAATTGCAACAAGAATATACTGAAAGACAACAAACAATCAAAGATAGCATGACTTCTAAACTGGCTCAACTTATTGCACCAATCCGCACAAAAGTAGAAGCCACTATAGCAGAAATAGCAAAAGAAATGGGCTATTCTCATGTAATTGATAAAAATTCTAATGTTTTAATATTTGCAGATGAAACCTACAATTTAGACAAAATTGTTAAAGACCGTTTGAAAATTAAAGAAAAACCAAAGTCGAGTGTTTTACCAGGTTCAGGTTCAAGAACCATGCAAAGACGCTAAAAAAAACTTGTTGTTTGACAACAGAAAATAGACATCATTCAATTGGCGTTTTCGACTCGGGTGTTGGAGGCTTAACTGTGCTTTCCTCCATCACAGATTTATTGCCCGATTATGATTTTATTTATTTGGGAGATAATGCTCGAGTGCCATACGGAACCCGTAGCTTTGAAACCGTCTATAAATATACATTAGAAGGCGTTAAAAAGCTCTATGAATTGGGTTGCAGATTGATTATTATCGCTTGCAACACTGCATCGGCCAAAGCACTTAGAACAATTCAGCAAAATGATTTATCTAAATTTCCTGAACCATTAAAAGTTTTAGGCGTTATTAGACCAACCGTTGAAACAATTGGAGGACTAAGCAAAACAAAACATGTTGGTATTTTTGCAACTAGCGGCACAGTTAATTCAGAATCATATCTGTTAGAAACGCACAAATTATTTCCGGATATAAAGGTTTTTCAAGAAAGTTGCCCCATTTGGGTGTCTTTGATAGAGCAGAATGAATTTAACAACGAAGGTGGTGAATTTTTCATTAAAAAGAATTGTGAAAATTTAATTTCAAAATCTTCAAACATAGATACCATTATTTTAGGATGCACCCACTACCCTATTATTAAAGAACAAATAAAAAAGTATATCCCACAAAACATTAGTGTGATTTCGCAAGGCGAAATCGTAGCAAAAAGTTTGAAAAACTATTTAGAAAGACACCCGGAAATTGAAAAGACATTGGCTCAAAACGAAAAGCAAACTTTTTTTACCACCGAAAATCCTAAAGAATTCAATAAAAAATCCTTGCTTTTTATAAATAAGCATATAGAAAGCAGCCTGATTGTGCTTTAGGTTGAAAGTTTTATAAATATCAATAATACTTTCCTAAATAAATTTGAATAAAAAAAGAAATGAGCAAATGCAATACATTTGGCTTGAACAATTGATAAAATCAAAAAAGAACCCCCTAAACTAAATTCTGTTTTTTTGGAGGAGGGTTTTCAAAAGGATTATTGAGCCAAAGCATCAATTCAATTTTCACAAAACAATTTAACCTTATAAAAGCAACAAGGTTTGATAATTGCCATTTAAAATGAGCAATATTTTTCAGGTATGTCAATATCAAAATGGTTATCAGTGCGGTCCAAAATTGAATTCTAACTGCATTTTCAGTAGTTCCAATAAAAGTTTTAATATGCAATAGTTGCTTTATGTCTCTAAAAAACAGTTCTACTTGCCAACGCGCTTTATAAAGTTCACCAATGGTTTGGGCAGCCCAAGTAAAGTTATTGGTTATTATTTCAATGGTTTGTTGGTTTTTTTCGTCCCAAACAACAACTCTCCTTAGCTTTTTTGGGTATTTTGCATGAGATTGGACGCTTAAAAGTTCAATTTCTTGGTCAACTAAAACATGTTGGGCATGATTTTTAGGCAATTCTCTTTCTTTGATTACTCTATATTGCAGATTGATTTCGTGTCTAATAACAATATTCACTTTGTTGCTGTCCCCAATATTTAGCAACGGAAAGTCATTGTAATATCTATCTGCAACCACAACGCTGCCAAGTGTTAGTGGGATATATTCAGCACCTTTATTGTCGGCTATTTTGCCCTCTGTGATATTGACATAATGTGACAAACTACTATGACAATCAAGCAATGTATGAAGTTTAACGGCTCCTTTTGTTGTTCTGAATTTTGCCCCAATCAAAAAGTGATAAACATAAAGGGATGGTTGTGGAATCTAATAGGTGAATAGGCGTCTTAATTTTACTCTATGATGCCTTGAGCCTTTATGCTGTCCTAATTGATTGAGCAAAGCAAAATAGTAGTCTTGAAACAAATGGTGATTCCTATGCTTGTATTGATAGCTGATAGTGGATTTTGATGAAGCTTTTTGAATGCCTAAATGGTTTAAATTTTCAGTTGCAGAACGCATACCATTAAATATGTCTCGCACTGAGTTACTTTTTGCTAAATGGCAACTGCGAAGCACTCATGAATGCTTATTAAAATTTAAAAAAAGATGAATAAAAAAGTATTGAAACTAGGTGAGTCCAACTATAAAATCCTTTGTTAGATTTGTCTATTTAGTGGTCTTTTACAAGATTTTTAGAACTGTTTTTATCTAGTCTTGCTATTATTTGACTAAAAAGCGTGAAATTTGTCATCAAGAAACGGGGCTTTTTTGTTGAAACATCAAAGGTAACTCTGAGGATAAAATTTTCCCTTTCTTTTTTATTTGGGACGCTATTGATTAATTATGTAACATTTAACTTTGTATGTGTAATCAAAACGAAAAAACAAAACGACATCTTTGCACTAATTAAAATAAATTATATGACAAAAAATTCAAACTACATCGTTTTATCAGTTGCCTTATTATTAGGTGCTTCTGCGTGTAAAAACAACCCCCCAAAATCTGAGTCTCAAAATTTCATTACTTATGTTGATTAAATTGACAAAATATAACTTGTTTACACAGTTGAAAACTGGGATAACATAAACATTGATTATGACTAAATAATTACAACACTTGAGCAAGAATTTGCAACTATGGAAGAATATGAGAAAGCTAAATTGGAAGAAAGCAAAGCCAAATTTGCTAAATTGAAACCTAATTATGAAGCAAAAATTGCTGAAAACAGCCAAACAATTGTGTTACACAACAAACGCCAATTGAAAGACCGTTTGTTCGTACAAGGTGTGATATCTGAAGATATGCAATTTTCATTTGTTACAAGTAAAAATCGTTTAAACATAAAGTTACCATCATTTCATAATACTTAAACAAATATAATAACGTTATTCTTAACACATTAAATTTATTTTGATGAGAAAATACATTAATTCATACTTAGTATATATAAAAAAAGTTAAAATTACATAGGTTTTTCATGAAAATATGTAAAATTTAAGTGAAACTATATAGTTGTCCCTTAAAAAGCACATAAAACCTTATAAGTCAAATAATTGTGCATAATTTGTTTG
>JBDNIM010000056.1:0-2389 GCA_041688295.1 Bacteroidia bacterium | reverse complement strand
GTCTTCTTCATTTGTTAAAAAATGAAAAGTGGCTCTGTCGTGCCAAACATCGAAAGTAGAGTTTGGTTGAAATTCCGTAATATCTGAAACAATCCAATTGACTTTGTTTGCGTTTTCGCCCAATCGTTTTTGTGTTTTCTCGAGCGCAGATGCCGAAATGTCCAACACTGTTATATTTTCATAGCCTTCAGCTATTAAATAATCAACAAATCTGCTTTCTCCTCCCCCAACATCAATGATACTATCTGTCTTTTCTAATTTGCATGCATTCAACAAATCGATTGATGTTTTAGGAACTTCTTGTGTCCAGCTCACTTGGTTGGGCATTTTGGTTTCGTAAACATTTTCCCAATGGGCTTTTTTTGTTATGTTCATAAAAAAATTTTATGTTTTTTCGTGTTTTCAAAAAGGAAGGCTTGTTGTATTTCAATAAAAGTCATCAATCGTATTATTTTAAAAAAATCAATCTTTAAATCCAGATTTTATGTGCAAATCTGTTTGAGGAAATGGGATAATAACATTATTTTCTCTAAATTTTTTAAGAATGAAAAAACGGATATTACTTTTAACTTCTTCTATGGCAAAAATTTCGTTGCTCCAAAATAGTATTTCAAAATCTATTGAACTATTTCCAAAATTAACAATTCTTATCAGAATTGGATATTCGGGGTTATCAAAAATTATATTAGATTCTTGTTTCAATGCTTCCATTAATACATTTTTCACTAAGTGTTCATCCGAACTATAATCTACACCAACTTGAACTCTAAATCTTGTTGCTTTGTTATTGTGCGACCAGTTGATGACATTTTCATTTATAAATTTATGATTGGGCACAATTACATTAATGCCATCTCGAGAATAAATTAAAGAAGTTCTTAGTTTTATTTCAATAACCTTACCCACCATATTGTCAACTTCCACAACATCGTCTATTTTAATACTGCCTTCCATTAAAATAATAATACCAGAAATAATATCATTAAATGTTTGTTGAATACCCAAGCCCAAGCCAACCAATAAAGCTGCCGAACCAGCTAAAATAAAAGTAAGTTTTACCCCCATTTGATCAATAATAATTAGTATGCCTATTGTCCATAAGAAATAACTTAACAATTGGAAAATAGAATTTAATCTATCATTGTTAATGTATTTCTTTTTTAATTGCTTAAAAAAAATATATTTTATTAAAAAGGATAAAATTTTAAACAACACAAAAACAATAATTGCACTAACTATCATTCTGAGATTAAGGGTGTAGCTACCCCAATGAAATATTGCCTTATTTAATGTCTCGAGCATCTTTAGTTAATTTTAGAGTATAAAAATCCTTTCGTCTATTTTTTAAATTTGTAACACTGCCATAGCTATGCAATTCATCTAGGAGTTTTAAATCAACATCGGCAATCAAAATCATTTCTGTGTTTGGCGTTGCTTCGCTTTTTATTCCATTAAAAGGAAAAGCAAAGTCGCAGGGGGTAAACACAGCCGATTGTGAGTAGTTGATATCTAAATTATTCACCTGTGGCAAATTGCCCGTACTGCCAGAAATAGCAACATAACATTCGTTTTCTACAGCCCTTGCTTGGGCGCAAAGCCTTACACGCATATAGGCATTGTGCGTATCTGTTAAAAAAGGAACAAACAGAATTTGCATCCCTTCATCAGAAAGCAATCTTGAAAGTTCGGGAAATTCAACATCATAACAAATTAAAATCCCAATTTTGCCTGCATCGGTATCAAATGTTTTAAGAACACTCCCTCCTTCTAAGCCCCAATATTTAGTTTCGTCTGGTGTAATGTGTATTTTTTCATATTGTTCAACCAATCCATTTCTATGGCATAAATAACCAATGTTCTGAAACTTACCGTTCTCATAAGCTGGCATACTGCCGCAAATAATATTTACATTGTATCGAATGGCCATTTCGCTAAACTTTTGTTTTATTATAGGTGTAAATTGGGCAACCTCTCTCATAGCATCCGATTCTGACAGATGCTCAAATTGCTTCATTAATGGGGCATTAAAAAACACAGGAAAAAGTGCGAAATCAGATTTGTAAGTAGAAATTGAATCTATAAAATATTCTGATTGAACAAATAGCTCTTCGACAGAGGAAAATAAACGCATTTGCCATTGAACTAGTCCTAGCCTAACGCTTTTTCTAATTTTCTTTACAGTTTTAAAATCCGGAATGTAATAAACATTGTTCCATTGGAGCAAAATAGCATTGTCATCGCTTTCAAAGTCATTAGGAATATAATTTCTTAAAATCTTCTTTACATGAAAGTCATTGCTCAATTGAAAGGTTAAAACGGGGTCAAAAATTTCTTTATGTTTAACTTTTTGAATATATTTTTGCGGTGTTAGTTCATTTTTATGTAAATG
>JBDNIM010000513.1:0-2182 GCA_041688295.1 Bacteroidia bacterium | reverse complement strand
TTTCAATAAAAAAACTTCTATTTTAAACACTGAATTGAATAGCACAAAATTGTTTTATCCTAACCCCAACAATGGCATCCTATATTTTAATTCGGATATTTTTAACCACGAAAAACTTACGATTATTGATAACAAAGGAAGCATTGTTTTAGAAACAGAAAATAAAGATGAGGTGCAATTGCCTGCTAATTTAATGAATGGTATTTATTGGATTAAAAACGAAACAAACACCATCAACCAGTGTTTTATTTTGATGCGATAATGGCTATTTTTTTATCTTCAAATAAGCTAATTTAGCCAAACCCCACTTTTGTAATCTATATTGAATAGAAACTTTTAAAACCCCCAATCCATAAATGCTGCTGCGTTTAAAATTGATGCTGCTTGCTTCTTCAAAATATTTTGTTGGGCAAGTAATTTCTGCTATCTCGAAACCAGCATTAAAAATTTGGGCAATCATTTGGTTGTCAAAAATAAAATCATCAGAATTGGCTTCAATGTCTATCAT
Organism: Bacteroidia bacterium; assembly: GCA_041688295.1. Classification (GTDB taxonomy): domain Bacteria; phylum Bacteroidota; class Bacteroidia; order NS11-12g; family UBA955; genus JABMMZ01. The sequence goes on along the minus strand of JBDNIM010000513.1, from coordinate 1,674 downwards.
CTCAAAAATGGATTTATCAAACGCCCTAAAACCTGTGTGATACTCAGAAAGTTTTTGAGACATCAGAATATTTTGAAACAAGGTTAATAGTCTGTTGGCTATATATTTATAAATAGGCATACCTCCTTTTAGCGCGCCTTTGCCCAAAATTCTGCTACCAAAAACAACAGGATACAAATCATTAGCAATAATATAACACATGCTTTCAATCAATTTTGGGGTGTATTGATAATCAGGATGAAGCATAACGATAATATCCGCATCCAAACTCAGCGCCTTTGCATAACATGATTTTTGATTGCCACCATAGCCTCTGTTCACCTCATGTTTTACAATATGTTTAATGCCAATTTCTTTTGCTTTTGCAATTGTTTCGTCTCTGCTGTTGTCGTCCACCAACACCACTTCATCAACAATTGAAAACGGAATTTCATTAAAAGTTTTTTCCAAAGTAGCTGCCGCATTATAGGCTGGCAACACCACTGCTATTTTTTTGTTATTTATCATAAAACGCTGCAAAATTAAAGATTAATCCAATGTTTTTTTCTTAAATTATAAATAGTTTTGAAAAAAACATTAAAATTGCAGTATGAATTCAACAATACAAAGTTTTAAGGATAAGGTTTTTGAGGGAACAATTGCCCTTACAAAAAAAGTTTTACCGCAATATTTCATTTTGAATATTTTATTAACCATATTAAGTTTCACCATTATTATTCCTCTATTTGCTTACGGTTTAGGTTTTAGTATCGAAAGAATCCTTAATTTTAATGCAGAAATGAAAACCATTGCCAACCAAATTAAAGAAAATTCTCAATATCCAATAGAGGTTTTTAAAGAAATATTTGCGAACATTAATTATGGAATCATTGCATTGACAGCTTTTTTAGCTGTAATCATAAACATTATATTCTATACTCTTTTTTATCAAACCAACGAAAAAGCTATAAAAGAAGAAGAAAATGAAATGTCTTCAATCTTAAAAGGCACCTCATTTTCTATGGTATTAAGACTATTTAACGCATATTTACTTTTGGTAATTTTAATCATTGGTTCACTAGCGCTTGTGATGGTTATTGTTGCCCTTATTTCAAAAATACATATTGCAATCGGCATCATTTTAGGGCTAGTGGCTTTACCGTTTTGGGTGCTTACTTTAATGCGATTGGTTTTAGTTTTTCCGGCTTTGATGCATGGGTCAATGACATTTCAGGAATCTATGGCCTTTAGTTTCAAAAACATTACCTTTAAAAGAGCGGCTTTATTACTTTTATTTGGCTTTGTTTTCTTTATTGGAATGGCCATTGTATCTGGAATTTTTGTGTTTTTAATAAACTTAGTCATTAAACCATCCGAAATTGGACAAATAAATTGGATAAACATAGTTGTGGTTCAAATCATTAATATAATTATTGGTGTATTAAGCACAGCATTTATGCTAATGGCAAGTTCAGCATTGTTTTATAGATATTTGCCAACTGACGAAATCGATATAAAGATTGATATAAACGAACATATTGTTTCTTAGAACTGATATTTCAAATATAAATAACAATTATATACTGTATCCGTTTTTTAAAATGCTGCATTGTGCAATGAATTTTTCTGTCGCCATTGTTAAAAAGAGCGTCAAGAATAATTATTTTTTTTTCTAGGAATATATTCCAATAAATT
>JBDNIM010000512.1:0-2093 GCA_041688295.1 Bacteroidia bacterium | reverse complement strand
GACTTTTTTTCAATTTGAATTTGACTGAATGCTTTCTTATTTTCTTTCCTTTTCTTTTAAGAGCAATGTTGTCGTACAGTTTTGCGAACTCGAAGGAGAAGAAATTTTTGTTGTAACATTTTCACCAAATAAACACAGACCTGTTTTCTTGAACGGCAAACAGGAAAGTAATTTTATGTTCGTGGCGAGTCATCTTCTCAGCCACTTAATGACATTGAGAAGATTGTAAACTATTGTATTGACAAATTGAATCGTCATTCTACAAATAAAGACGATTACCCTTTAACTCGTTTCGGCTTTGCGAATTGCGATTTAAGCTTTTCTCTTCATGGCCACTTCTATATATTAAATGTAGAGTTTTTAGATGTTTACCAAACATATCTTACACCCAAAGCTGCGCCCCAACCAAAACCACGGTCATAGCCAACAAAATTAAACATTGGGCGAGAGTCTATGCTTAAAAGAATGGGCGCACCAACTTTTTTGAAATCAAATTCCAAGCCAATCTGTCCACCTAAAGCAAGCGTTGCGCCACTTTGTTTTGTATGATGTTTATCATCCCAACTATACAAACCTATTGCTGCGCCTGGTCCTGCATACCAATTTAAACCACTAACAAAATGTTCCAATTCCAATGGTAAACGCCTGTAAATGACATGTTGTTGTAATATTTTCTCTCACGAATGCCCAAGTCAAATTCAAATCTGTTTTTCTTTCCAACACCAAGTTGGTAGGAGATTTCTACATCATTAGAATATCCATTGCCTCCGAGACGAATACCTAATGCATGAGGGTTTACTTGCGCTTGCGTGTTAAAACTGAAGCCAATTAGAGCGATTAGGATGATAGTTATTTTTTTCATTTTATTTATTTGTGTTATTTTGGTTTAAAAATTTGGATTTATAGAGTCTATTAATTTGTTGTGGCAAAATTAACCTATGTGAGATGCTTCTGTCATACACAAATCTATTTTATTCTTACATCATTCACACAAAATAAAAGCCTGTTTTCAATAGAATGGAATGCTACAATAACGCAAAAAAAATCCTCCTTGCAAAAATGCAAGAAGAATTTTTTAAAATATTGGGAACTAAAAAAGTTAGTCTTTTTTAGGTGGCTTAGCAATCGTTTCACGCATATCCGTGTCTGCTTTAATGTTTTGCATTTTATAGTAATCCATGATACCTAAATTGCCGCTTCTGAAAGCCTCTGCCATTGCTTTTGGAATTTCTGCCTCTGCTTCAATAACTTTCGCTCTCGCTTCTTGTGCCTTTGCTTTCATTTCTTGTTCAAGGGCAATTGCCATCGCTCTGCGTTCTTCTGCTTTTGCTTGCGCAATGTTTTTGTCAGCTTCTGCTTGGTCCATTTGTAATTTTGCACCAATGTTTTCGCCAATGTCAATGTCGGCAATATCTATCGAAAGAATTTCAAAAGCCGTTCCTGCATCCAATCCTTTGTTTAAAACACCTTTAGATATTCTATCCGGATTTTCTAAAACCTCTTTATGGTTCACAGCCGAGCCTATTGTGGTAACAATTCCTTCGCCAACCCTTGCTAAAATAGTTTCTTCTCCAGCACCACCCACCAAACGAGAAATATTTGCTCTCACAGTTACTCTTGCTTTAGCTATTAACTGAATACCATCTTTTGCCACCGCAGAAACAGGAGGCGTGTCAATCACTTTAGGGTTAACACTCATGTTCACAGCTTCCAAAACATCTCTGCCTGCTAAGTCAATGGCCGTGGCAGATTTAAAATCTAGAGGAATATTTGCTTTATCAGCACTAATTAAAGCTGAAATAACTCTAATTACATTTCCGCCAGCCAAGTAATGTGCTTCCAACATATCGCTGGTTACATTTAATAATCCTGCTTTTGTAGCATTCACCAATCCTTTAACAATAAGGTCTGGCGGAACTTTTCGCCATCTCATAAAGATGAGGTCTAATAGAGAAATTTGAACTTTTGTAAGTATCGCACTAAACCAGAATCCCAAATGAACGAAGTAAAGAAATACGAAAAAAACGATTATCGTAATGATAATGCCGCCAAACCCAAATAATTGGATGGGAATTTGTAAAATGCTCATGTTG
>JBDNIM010000511.1:0-3315 GCA_041688295.1 Bacteroidia bacterium | reverse complement strand
TCCGCTCAAGAAATTGTACTTTTTTATTTTATAAAAAAGAATTTATAAGGCGGAGCTGGTCGGCATTTAAAATAGTTTGGACTATTTTAAAATTAGAATTCTTATTACGCTTAAAAATATTTCAGCTTTTCAAACTTCGTTTAAAGATTTATATAAAGAAAAGAAAATCATAAATGCCATAAGCCTCTTGCAAAACTTATCGCTATAAAACACGCATCGCAACCCTACAAAAAAAGCTGTTAGAAAATATCTAACAGCTTTTTTTAATATAATTTGGTTTTGATTTACACCAACACAACGACTTTATTTTTCAGCACCTCAACAATACCGCCTTTAATTTCAAATGTGGTTTTTTCTTTATTGCTGTCAATGGTTATAGTGCCTTTGCTTAAAGCTGAAATAATGGAAGCGTGGTTTTTTAAAATCTGAAAGCTTCCCATAATGCCAGGAAGTGTTACCACTTCTGCTTCGCCACTAAATAGTGTTGCGTCTGGATTTAAAATATCTACTTGCATAAGGGTCTATTTATTAGCATCTGCCATTATTTTTTTGCCTTTTTCAATCGCTTCTTCAATCGTTCCAACAAGGTTAAATGCCGCTTCTGGATACTCATCCACTTCGCCATCCATAATCATATTAAAGCCTTTGATGGTGTCTTTAATATCCACCAATTTACCTTCAAGACCTGTAAACTGAGTAGCCACAAAGAATGGTTGAGACAAGAATCTTTGAACCCTTCTCGCACGGCTAACAATTAATTTATCCTCTTCGCTCAATTCATCCATACCCAAAATAGCAATAATATCTTGCAACTCTTTATATCTTTGAAGAATCGCTTTAACTCTTTGAGCCGTGTTATAATGTTCGGCTCCTAAAATCTCAGGCGTTAAAATTCTTGATGTAGAATCCAAAGGATCCACCGCAGGATAAATTCCTAACTCAGCAATTTTTCTGCTTAAAACGGTTGTTGCATCTAAGTGGGTAAATGTAGTCGCTGGCGCAGGGTCAGTTAAATCATCCGCAGGCACATATACCGCTTGAACAGAAGTAATAGAACCTCTTGTTGTTGAAGTGATACGCTCTTGCATTACACCCATTTCTGTTGCCAATGTTGGTTGGTAACCTACCGCAGAAGGCATACGACCCAATAGTGCCGAAACCTCAGAACCTGCTTGTGTGAAACGGAAAATGTTGTCAATAAAAAACAAAATATCTTTTCCTTGTCCTTGTCCTTCTCCATCACGGAAATATTCCGCCATAGTTAATCCAGAAAGAGCAACTCTAGCACGCGCCCCAGGAGGCTCGTTCATTTGTCCAAAAACCAAGGTGGCTTGAGATTTTTTCAACTCTTCAGTATCCACTTTGCTTAAATCCCATCCGCCTTCTTCCATGCTTTTTACAAAAGCATCGCCATATTTTATAACGCCAGATTCAATCATCTCACGCAACAAATCGTTTCCTTCTCTTGTTCTTTCGCCAACTCCAGCAAAAACAGACATCCCTGAATATGCTTTTGCAATGTTGTTAATCAGCTCCATAATCAAAACTGTTTTTCCAACACCAGCACCACCAAATAAACCAATTTTTCCACCTTTAGCATAAGGCTCTAATAAATCGATGACTTTAATGCCAGTATATAAAGGCTCAGCAGCAGTCGATAATTCATCAAACTTAGGCGCTTCCGCATGAATTGGTCTGCTAATTGTTTTGTCTAAAACATTGATACCATCAATTGCTTCGCCAATAACATTCATTAAACGGCCTTTAACAAGTTCGCCAACGGGCATAGAAATTGGTCGGCCAGTGTCTGTAACTTGACTGCCTCTAACCAAACCTTCTGTACTATCCATTGCAATTGTTCTTACAATTTTTTCTCCTAAATGTTGTTGAACTTCAAGAACCACAACTGTTCCATCGCCTTTGGTTACCTCTAGTGCGTCATAAATTCTTGGTAAAGCTGAGTTTTCAGCACCAAAATTCACATCCACTACTGGACCAATTACTTGTGAAATTTTACCGGTATTTGCCATTGATTTCTTTATAATTATATTTTTGCAAAATTAAGTTTTTTTTTTAAATAAAAACAAAATTCTCTCCACAATTTTATAACGCTTTATTTTTTGTTTAAAATGCTGAAAACCTGATTTTTATATTATATGTTGCGCTCTTTCCAACTTGTTTTAGCAGTTGATTTGAAAATCAATAGAACAGGAATGTACAATAAATATACAGGAATTATAAAAATCAAATACCACTTAAATTTTAATATCTTATTTAATCGATAGGCATAAAACAGTTCGGAAACATATTTAACCAAAATACCTAATAAAAGGTAACCATTGCCCCAAGAAATGGACAAAATTATGCACGAAAAATAGAATAATAGCTGAGTGGCGATTAATATAGAAATCCAATTATTGTAAGGATAAATATAGCTTTTTGATTTACTAAGCCACCTAGACCTTTGGTGCACAAATGATTTAAAACTTTTTGCAACATCAGTAAACACTATTGCTTCCTTATTAATAAAATAAGAAACCTTGTGGCTATCAAATTGAAAAAAAGCGTGCATTAATAAGTCGTCATCTCCTGATTTTATATGCAAATGTTGCTGATAGCCGCCAATTTTGCTGAAAACAGATTTTTTGAAAATTAAATTTGCACCATTGCAAGTTGTAGGTCTTTTTGCATTAAGGCCAACAGCGCTTATGCCAACAATAGCAGCTGATTCGGCAGCCTGCAATTGAGAAAACAATGATTTATTAGGGTTTAATTGAATCAATCCGCATAGCATATTTAATTCTTTTTGAACAAAATATTGCAAGCTTATGATTAACCAATTATTTGACGGTGTGCAATCGCCATCAATTGCTACAATGATTTCGTGTTCAGCGCGTTCTATTCCAGTTTGCAAAGCTTCTTTTTTTCCAATACCATTATTTTTGATTAATTTAAAGTCAATCAAGCTTTTTAGTCCCAAGAGTTTAATATAACTGTCATCTGTAGAATAATCGTCTATTACAATTATTTCGCCATTGCATTGCTTGGTTTGTTCATTCAACAATTTCACCAATTGAATAATATTTTCAGATTCATTTCTTATAGGTATTAAAACTGAACAAGGCGGTAGCTCATTTTGATTGAAAAGGAGAGGGCTTGTTTTTTTAAATTTAAAAGCCACCCAAATAATAATGGACGAATAAATCGAAAATACAATTAATGATATAAGAACGAATAACATCAAAAAGTTGTTTTTTTAAATTTATAGAACAATACTATCACAGTGCCAATTAGCATGGGAATAACAACATTAAT
>JBDNIM010000510.1:0-2879 GCA_041688295.1 Bacteroidia bacterium | reverse complement strand
TTCTGTTTAACAAATAGGTCTTCCACTCCCTTTCATTTGGCGTGTTAATAGTAGTTTGTGCATTGGCGTTAAAGCTCAAAAATACAATAATGACAATATTATATTTATTCATAAAATTTAAAACAAAGGTAATGTATTTATTTATTAAAAATTAAAATTCCACTTCCTTTGTCAAACAATTAAATTCAAAATCCTTTTTCCTAATCCCTAAATTCTTTTTTTGGGCGCCATTTCCTCGCCTTCCGGGTTCCGTTGCCTGCGCCCAAAGTACAAACCGCAGAGGCGCAGGCAACCAAGCCTACAGTCTCGGGGCGCATAGAACCGCAGATTCAATAACGAATTATCCCGAAAGCTTTCGGGATACGAATTACGATAATCCACCATCCAAATTCTGTCCAAAATTTCCGCAACCGTATCCGTGCGGGCGAATTGCATTCGCCCATTTCCACATCGGCATCCGTAGGGGCAGGGCTTGCCCCTGCCCTTTAAACACGATTATTAAAGGCAGGGCAATTCCTTTCTGCCCCTGCCTTTTTTGGCTTTGTCATTCTGAGGAACGAAGAATTCCTGCTAATAAATGTCGGCAAACAAAAGATTCGACTCACATTGCGTGGGATTCTCTCCTTAGGCTTCGCTCAATATAAACTCTCATAACGACAAAGCCGTTTTTGATGCCTACGGAACCAAAAAATCATTATCCAATACAAATCAATCATTGACCGAAAACACTCAATTATCTTCCGCCAAATACCAAACCCTATCATTTAATCCCAATCACCCATCCGCTAACCCCAAACCACCTTCCTAGCTTCTACTAACAGCTGCTGTATTATAACTCATTGCTGCTAAGCTATAAAATATCACTATTAAGCCAAAAACAAGGACTTCTAAGAATAATATGACGCTTTCTGCCTATTATCGGACTATGAATACAGACTAAAAGATGACTACCGAACAATAAATAAGCACTGCAAAATGTTGTCCGCCCCTTATTTTACTCAATTCATGGATGGGTATCCCATCAACCCCAAAACTAAAACTAAATGCAAAAACCATCGGCTTCAATGAAACCAATGGTTTTGTAAGGTTGAATATTTTTAATCCTTCGGCAGTTGAAGATAGTTTTTCTATCCTGTGGGACTATGTTGATGGTTAATGGCGTAATTGTATAATGGTTAATGCAAACCAATAACCAATAACCATTATCTAAACCAGCATCTTTACTGGCTCTTCCAATAAATCTTTTAAAGTATTTAAGAATTTAGATCCTACAACACCGTCCACCACTCTGTGGTCGCAGCTAAGGGTAACTTTCATGACATTGGTTTTGGCTATTTCTCCGTTAACAATGCCAACGGTTTCTTTAACCCCACCAACAGCTAAAATACAAGCATCAGGCGGATTAATAATAGCTGTAAATTCTTCTATACCAAACATTCCTAAGTTAGAAATAGTAAATGTATTACCACTCCAGTCCGTAGGTTGAAGTTTTTTCTCTTTAGCTTTAATGCTAAAATCTTTAACCTCAGCACTAATAGCAGACAATGATTTTTGGTTTGCAAATTTAACTACGGGCACCAATAGGCCGTCATCTACCGCCATAGCTACACCAATATGAATGTGGTGGTTCAATCTGATTTTTGTTCCCAACCAGCTTGCATTTACCCATGGATGTTTTCCTAAAGCAATAGAACTGGCTTTTACAATCATATCGTTTACAGATACTTTCACTTCGCCACTTGCATTAATTACCACACGGGCCGCCAAGGCTTTGTCCATATTTATTTCCATCGTTAAATAGAAATGTGGAGCCGTAAACTTGCTTTCAGCTAAACGGGCCGCAATGGTTTTGCGCATTTGAGAAACATTGATTTCTTCAAAACTTTCTTTACCAGCAATATAAACCGCTTGGTTTGATGCTGTTGAAGTGCTTGGTTTAAAATTCTCAATATCACTTTTTATGATTCTGCCATTTTCGCCACTGCCCGCAACAGCCGATAATTCAATGCCTTTTTCTGCGGCTATTTTTTTTGCCAAAGGCGAAGCCTTCAGTCTGCTGTCATTATTTGCAACTATTGGATTATTTGCAGCGGGTTCAGTTGTTTCTTTTCCAAGCTCAACCGTTTTCTCTGTTTCTTTTGCAGGTTCTTCAGCTTTTTCCTCTGTTTTTTGTGGAGCAGGCGCTGAGCTTAATAAACTAGCAAAATCTTCTCCAGGTTTTCCAATTATAGCAATAACACCATCAATTGGCACCGCATCGCCTTCGTTAGCTGCAAAGTGCAAAATAGTGCCTTTTTCATAGTTTTCTAAGTCCATTGTGGCTTTGTCGGTCTCCACTTCCGCTAAAACATCGCCACTTTTTACAGTGTCGCCCAGTTTAAAATTCCATTTTCTAACCACACCTTCGGTCATGGTATCACTCATTTTGGGCATTTTTATTGCTACAGCCATAGTTGTATTGTTGTTGTGTGCAAACTTAATAATAAAGCAGCAATCTAACAAAAATGAAATTCATTTTGTTTTTATTAGGTTTATTTGGCTTTTAATTACAATGTTTTTTGATAAATTCCTCCCATTCTTCATCGGGAATATAATTCAGTTTTGGAGCTTTCCAATTACCAGAAAATATGGATTTTTTCATCTCACTGCCTTTACCAATCCATGCGTATCGTTTTCCTTCCTTGATAACATAGCATAAAAAAACATGGTTTTTAAAGTTGTTTTTTTCACTTTTTAAAATATCGGGTTGCAAAATAGAATGGCTGCCTTTGTTTTTTACAAATGCCGCTTGTTCGGTTGTGTTATTGTCAGAAGAACCCCAAACTATTTGCGCATTATTGAATTTCTTAACTTTAATTCTTAATTTCTTAACTTTAATT
>JBDNIM010000509.1:0-1337 GCA_041688295.1 Bacteroidia bacterium | reverse complement strand
TATTGTTCTAAATTAAAGTTTTGCAAAATAAACATAATTTTAACACAAATTATAGCTTTAATTATTTTTTTTATTTAAAAAAATAAAATGTCTATTTAAATGGAATAATAAACTGATTTTTATATAATTAATTACGCAGTTCAAAATAAAAAAAGACAATTTTTATGGCCTATTTTTTAGTTTATTTTAAATTATCTTTGCCGCTCAATTTTTTATGAAATCTTTTAAAAGAACACTTGTAACTGCGGCATTGCCTTATGCAAATGGGCCTAAACATATTGGACACTTAGCTGGCGCATACATCCCTGCTGATATTTATACCAGATATTTAAGAAATTGTAAAGAAGATGTGCTTTTTGTTTGCGGAAGCGATGAACATGGCACAGCAATTCCTATCCAAGCGCTAAAAGAGAATAAAACAGCAAAAGAACTAATTGATCAATACCACAAATTACTAAAACATGATTTTGAAAAACTAGGCATAACCTTTGATGTATATCATAGAACATCCGACCCACTTCATCATCAAACAGCACAAGATTTTTTTTTAGATTTATATAAAAAAGGATTATTTGTTGAGGAAGAAAGCGAACAATTTTATGATGAATCTACCAATACATTTTTAGCAGATAGATACATTAAAGGAACTTGCCCAAACTGTGGCAATAAAGAAGCCTTTGGCGACCAATGCGAAAAATGCGGAAAATCTTTAAGCCCAAATGAATTAATTGACCCTGTTTCAAGTATGACAGGCAAAAAACCCATAAAAAAAACAACTAAACATTGGTATTTACCACTTCAAAATTATGAATCTTGGTTAAAAGAATGGTTGATTGAAGGCAAAAAAGACATTTGGCGCCCAACAGTTTATGGACAAAGTAAAAGTTGGATAGATGGCGGACTTAGCCCTAGAGCAATGACAAGAGATTTGGATTGGGGAATAAAAGTGCCAATTCCCAATGCAGAAGGCAAAGTTTTGTATGTTTGGTTTGATGCACCAATTGGCTATATTTCTGCAACCAAAGCTTTTTTTGAAGAGCAAGAATCTCAAAAGTTTGATTACTCTTACCCAAAAAACACCACAATTAAAAACGGAAAAAAAGAAGATTGGAAAATATGGTGGCAAGACAACGACACACGCCTGCTTCATTTTATAGGTAAAGACAATATTGTTTTTCATTGCATCATTTTTCCCGCCATGCTAAAAGCAACAAATCAATTTATTTTGCCAGACAATGTCCCAGCAAATGAATTTTTAAACTTAGAAGGCGACAAAATGAGCACGAGCAAAAAATGGAGTGTGGAAATGGAAGATTATTTAAAATATTTTAATGGTT
>JBDNIM010000508.1:0-1354 GCA_041688295.1 Bacteroidia bacterium | reverse complement strand
TTTGACTTTTAAAAAAAGATTTAAAATATTTTGAAAGAAATTATTTTTGCCTCGCAAAATAAAGGTAAAATTGCTGAAATAAACGCACTACTTGGCCCTAGTTTTAAAGTTTTAGGCCTCAATGATATCCAATTTTATGAAGAAACCGAAGAAACAGGCAATACATTTGAAGAAAATGCTAAATTAAAAGCAGAAGCAGTATTTAAGTTTAGCGGTAAAAATTGTTTTGCAGATGACAGCGGCCTTAGTATTGATGTGCTAAACGGGGAGCCAGGTGTAAAAAGCGCTCGATACGCATCAGAAAAAGCTAATAATGAAGAAAACATTGTCAAAGTTTTAAAAGAACTCAAAGGCAAGACACCAGCCAAAGCGAGGTTCTCAACCTGTATTTGTCTTATTTGGAATGAAGAAACATTTTATTTTGAAGGCAAAGCCGAAGGCGAAATTATTGAAGAAAAAAGAGGCCGTAATGGGTTTGGATATGATCCAATTTTTATCCCACAAAATCATAAAAGAACTTTCGGAGAGATGAGCGCAGAAGAAAAAAACAAAATCAGCCATAGAAAAAAAGCGATTCAAAAAATGATTGCCTTTTTAGCAGAAAAATCTAATCTTATATAAACCATGAATGAAATTAAAATTGAAGACTACAACTATATTTTACCCGATAATTTAATAGCTCAAACAGCCATAGAACCAAGAGATGCAAGCAAACTACTTGTTTACAAAAAAAATGTAATACAGCATTCTTTCTTCAATCAATTGGATACCTTCATTCCCGAAAATGCACAATTGTTTTTCAACAACGCAAAAGTCATTCCTGCACGCATTTTTTTAAGCAACGAAAACAATGCCAATATAGAAGTCTTTTTATTGCAACCATTTAAACAAGATTATTTCTCTTCATTAAACAACACGGAAAAAACTAAATGGGAATGCTTAATTGGCAACAAAAAAAAATGGAATGCGGAACAAATGCTTTCCATAAATATAGATAATACAATTATTAATTTCTTTCAAAAAGAAAACAATGTTGTTGAAATTTCGTGGAATTCAGGATTGCCCTTTGTTGAAATATTAAATTTGATAGGCAAAATGCCCTTGCCTCCCTACATTAAAAGAACCGCCAACGAAAACGATAACAGCAGATATCAAACCATTTATTCTAAAAACGAAGGCTCTGTTGCAGCACCAACAGCTGGTTTGCATTTCACAATTTCAGTTTTAGACAATCTTAAAACCGCAGGAGCAACACTCAATTATCTTACATTACATGTTAGCGCAGGAACATTTTTACCGGTTAAAGTAGAAAATGCGGCAGACCATGATATGCACAAAGAATATTTTTCTATTA
>JBDNIM010000507.1:0-1742 GCA_041688295.1 Bacteroidia bacterium | reverse complement strand
TTAAATGGTGATAAATGAAAAGTTTTCTCAGAATATATTAATGTTGTTTTATCGCTTATAGCAAAATGTGCACCCAACCTTCCTCCTATTCCAAACTTAAATTTTCTTAATTTAATTGAATAATCAACAGAATAATTGAATCCCAATCTTCTATTTTGATGAAAAGCATTTAAACTAAAATTTGAATCTGTGCCAAATGAGTTAGTGCTATCGGAGTAATGAATGTAACTATCTTCCAGCAAATTGCCTACTTGAATATCTAATTGGCTAAAGTTAAAACCAATGCTACTATTGATTACTGATTTTCTTGTTGATTTTAAAACCATATTTTTACCAACAATAATTTGACGATAATCTGCTTGTATGAGTCCGACTGGTGTGCTGCTATTTTTCAATTTATATTCACCGTTATCATATTCATAATTTCTTGAAGAAGAGTCCCAAGCCAAACTAAATTGATGTTTAAAACCATTAATATTAGAATTTTTATGCACCTTTAAAAAGCTAGGAACATCTTTTAGTTTGTAATTATTTCTAAAAACACTTGTTTCTATAAACCAGTTTTGACCTTGCGCAAAAGAAATATTTAAAACCATTAAAAAAATCATTGAAACAAATAATATTTTAAATGATGGTTTGCTGGGTACTTGTTTGGTAGGCAATCTACTCTTTTCAAGTTTTGAGTTGCAACCCAAAAAAGTCATTAAGTATATTGCTGAAATTAATTTTTGTTTGATTTTCATCTTTCATTCATTTTTTATATGCTAAATCGAAATTCTCCTACAAATAACAAGTTTTAACGCTCATTGTATTATTTTCCAATATCCTTCATATGCGTGTTGGAGGCTTTTTCTATCAATATTTTTCATGTTGGCTTTTATAAGGTTTGCGACACTGTTAATTTAAGGGTGTAAAAATACTTAAAAAAGGGGGAATTATTAATTGTTATTTGCTCCATTTCGCCTTTACATGAATTAAGAATGTGATATTTCTTTGGCTTACTTGTTTTGTATTATATTTTCTATAATCATAAATTCAAGCCCTCTTTTAATCAATTTTTACTACACTAATAAATATCCAAAGTAGGTTTATTATCGTAAATCTGGGATCGAAACCGTAGAAAAAGTTAAGTGTAATGATACCCGATAGTATAATTAAAAAGCGTTTGTGTCTGAAAATATATTCTTTTATATTTTGCATATTTTTTTAACAGCAACCACCGCCAGGCTTGCAGGTGTTTTGGGTATTTATTTCGGCTAAATTTATTTTCATTTTTTCTTGTGGAATACCACAAGCGTCCGCTGCTAAACAGGCTGTTTTTTTTGAAACAAGAACAAAGTTTTTTCCATTGAAATCTAAATCATATTTTCCAATTGTTTCGGCTTGATATTCCACCTCAATTTCTAAATCTTTCATTCCCAATTTTTCTTCGGACAATTTAATAATGTTAAGCAACTTTGTTGGTTTTAAACGGTGTTCAAAATCTTGAGCATCCCACAATTGAAAGTTTGCCACTTTCTCATTTCTTATTGTTCCACCGCAGTCGATAAAGTGCTTGGTTACAACACCAACTTCTGTAATGTGGAAATGTTCGGGAACTTGAGTTCCATTTTGTAGTTCAAAATTCACTGACTCCGCAGTGCTTAAATGTTTTTTTATTTCTTCAAGGGTCATAATTATATATTATAAATGGTTTTCACGAATTGAAAATCGGCTTCTGAAAAATTCATTTTTATTTTTTT
>JBDNIM010000506.1:0-4815 GCA_041688295.1 Bacteroidia bacterium | reverse complement strand
TTTTTGAGTGGGGCATAAGTAAGCCAATAGGTTTGTCCATTATAATCTTTAAGCATTTGGTTAACAATATTATCGCCCAAAACATTCGGCCGAAATGGCGAATAAGCACTTTGAGTAAAAGAATATTTAAAATGTATTTTTTGCTCTTTCCATAGCAACTCCTGCCCCACACACAAAGCACTGCCAAAAGTATTGGCAACCAAATCGCCAGAACTTGCTCCCCAACCTGCTGAAAAACCATCTAAAACCTCAATTGGTGTTTGAAATATTAATCCAAAAAGACCCCATTTCCATACATTCTTTTGTTTGACGCCCGCCCATTTTGCTGTTTCAATACCCGTAAGGCTTAAGTAATAGGCAGAAAATCCATGTCCAAATTTATCCATTTGCAACCACTCTTGATTGTCATTAAAAAAATGAAAATTAGATTTCAGATAATCTTTGTACCATAACTGATACAGCCCCACATGGGTCAATACTGTGCCACCAATACCGGTTGCAAAAGCAAAGGTTTGCCTTTTTTTTAGATTAATAGAATCATTTTGCGCGATGGAGTTATTGCATAAAAACGATGCAACAAATATACACAACAAATAAATGACCCTCATTCAGCTAATTTAAAATGCTATTTTTACAAGCATCTAAAATTTTAAATGCTTTTTCAGAGTTTTGACTTTCTGCATAAACCCTTAAAACTGGCTCTGTTCCACTTGGTCTAATCATCACCCATTCTTCATTCCCTAAATGGAATTTAAACCCATCTAAGTTCTCTGTTTGTTCAATATTATAGGTTCCAAATGATGTGTATTTATTGCTTTTACAGTTAGAAATAATTTCTTGTTTTTGTATTTCACTAATATGCAAATCGTATCGTTCTACAGCAAATTCTCCGACTTTGGCATATAAATCTTGAATCAGCTCATCAATACTTTTGCCTTTTAAAGCCATGTATTCTAGTATTAATAATCCCATCCAAATACCATCTCTCTCTGGAATATGTCCTTTAACAGCGATGCCTCCACTCTCCTCTGCTCCTATCAAAACATCGTCTGTTATCATTAATTCACAAATATATTTGAAACCAATTTTTGTGGTAATGGTTTCTAAACCCAATTGAGAAGCTAATTTATCTACTTTTGAAGAGACACTAAAACTTTTTACTACCTTTCCACTTAAATTTTTGTATTCTGTTAGATATTGAATAAGTAGCAAAATTAAATGGTGAGAATCTACAAATTTACCTTTACTGTCAAAAAATCCAATTCTATCTGCATCGCCATCCGTAGCCAAACCACATAACAAATCAGGATTGTTTTTAATAGCTTCGGAAAAAGGAATTAAATTCTTTAAAATTGGTTCGGGTGCTGTGCCATTAAAACCAGGGTTGTACTCGCAATTCATCAAAAATGATTTTGGCAACAAAGATTTAATCACATTTTGACCCGCTCCGAACATGGCATCATAGGCGAAATTTTTCTCAAATTGCTTTAATTTGCCGATATCAAACTTTTCATTGACAGCATCTAAATACATTTTTTCAAAATCACAGTATTCTATTTGTCCTTTTTCTATGTACGATTCTAATCGTTCTGTTTTAATTTCTAGACTGTAATCAATCAATGATTCCACAATTTCTATTTCTGCTGGCACAACAGGCCCCCCATAATTGGCTTTTATTTTATAACCGTTATAAGATGGTGGATTATGGCTAGCAGTGATAATAATGCCTGCATAAGTATTTAGTTTTGTGTTTGCCAAAGAAATCATTGGTGTGCTGCAAAACCCATCAGAAAGATATACTTTTATGCCATGAGAAGCCAATACGCATGCTGTTTTTTCTGCAAACATTTTTCCGCCAAATCGGCAATCATAACCAACCGTGCAAGTTGCTTTTTCTAGCGACTTTCCAACCAACCATTTTGCTGTTGCATTGGCCACCAATTCAACATTATGAACCGTATAATTTTCGGCAATAATTTCTCTCCATCCATCTGTCCCAAACTTTATTTTATACATATTTATAATTTATTCTCTTGTGTATTTTACAAAATTACTTACTTGTGTCCATTTAAATTCATTCAGCGCTCTCAAATATAACTCAGATTCATTGAATGCAATTAATTCACTGTTTATTTTATATAGATTTAATTGAAACTGTTTTTCAATCAAAATATCTTCAATGGATTTGAATTTAAACAATAATTGCCATTGATTAAACTCAGAAATCGTCATATTGTTCAAAGGTTTATTGTTCACAAATATCTTTATATTTAAAGGCAAATATCTAATGCTTGCCCCTTTTTTAATCCAAGTTTCTGTAATCTCAATTCGGGTAACTGTAAAATCACTAAGTGTTGAAACATCGCTATTAAAATATTTTTCACCACCAATTTTTAAAACTTGTGCTTTGTTATCGTTCAAATAGTTTTCAATGTTCTTAAAAACAAGCGTTGACGGGTCATTTTCATCGCCTGGATTTTTTTCAAAAGTGTAAACAACTTCCTTTTCGTTTTTTAATTTAACCAATCCTTGAACCCTTTTTTTAGAGTAGAAAGCATCTTTTTTTATTTTAAACGAAGTGGCCATATCGCTTGTAAAATCATTGTTCCCAAATTGCAATAAATTGAAATAATAGCGTCTGCTATAAATGGCATTTGCGTAACTTAAATGTTGAACCCCATTTACATTTGTAGAAATGAAATTATTTAACAAAATGGGCAACACCTCTTTAAAATCTATGTATCCAAATGAGATTTTTCCTTTAGGTGATTCTGCTAAAAATGAAAAACCTATAACAGCAAAATTAGTTTTCCGCAAGGTTGTGCTCCACAATTCATTAAAAAACAAGTTTTCTACTTTACTAAATGAAACACTGTTATCCGATTCTATTTTTTGCAAAGCTTCAAAACTCAAAACCACTTGTTTCTTGGGAGAGTTCCAAAGTTTAATTCTACCTGCTTTAATTTCTTGGTAAATCAGTTTAGGCAATTGATCCACTAGATTAAAACCAAAAGTATCAGCTTGCTCTGATTTTGGCAAATGCACCAATGCAGGCACTTCTGTGTAAATTTTTTTGGCGTTAATTACACCAAAGAAACTTATAAATAGAATTAAAAAAACTATTTTATACAAAAGCGTTTTCTCCTGTTATTTCCATTCCTAAAATCAAAAGATGAACATCGTGCGTTCCTTCATAAGTGATAACACTTTCAAGATTCATCATGTGTCGCATCATAGGATATTCGCCAGTTATGCCCATTGCACCATGAATTTGTCGTGCCTCTCTTGCTATGTTTAATGCTATTTCAACATTATTTCTTTTTGCCAAACTAATTTGTGCGGGTGTTGCTTTTCCAGCATCCATTAAATTTCCCAATCCCCAACAAAGAAGTTGCGCTTTTGTAATTTCAGTTATCATTTCAGACAATTTTTTCTGTTGCAATTGAAAGCCAGCAATTGGTCTGCCAAACTGAACACGCTGTTTGGAATATTGCAAAGCAGAATCGTAACAATCCATTGCCGCACCTACAGCACCCCAACTAATTCCATATCTTGCAGAATTCAAACAAGTTAAAGGCCCTTTTAAACCTTCAACATTTGGCAATAAATTTTCTTTAGGCACTTTCACATTATCAAAAACTAACTCACCGGTTGCACTCGCTCTAAGACTCCATTTGCTATGGGTTTCTGGGGTAGAAAAACCTTCATATCCTCTTTCAACAATAATTCCTTTTATTTTTCCATCCTCATTTTTTGCCCAAACAACCGCAATGTCCGCAAAGGGAGCGTTGCTAATCCACATTTTTGCACCATTCAATAAATAATGGTCTCCCATATCTTTAATATTTGTAGTCATTCCGCTAGGATTAGAACCATGATCAGGTTCCGTAAGACCAAAGCAGCCCATCAACTCACCTTTAGCTAGTTTAGGTAAATATTTCATTTTTTGCTCTTCGCTACCAAATTTATAAATTGGATACATAACCAAAGAACCTTGAACTGAAGCTGTAGAACGAATGCCACTATCGCATCTTTCCAATTCTTGCATAACCAAACCGTAAGTAATATAATCCATTCCTGCACATCCGTATTTGGCAGGCAACTGAGGCGCAAAAGCACCAATTTCGCCCAAACCTTTTAAAATATGGTTTGGAAATTCTGCTTTTTGTGCATACTCCTCAATAATTGGCGACAATTCTTTTTTAACATATTCTCTTACAGAATTTCTGATTAAAATATGCTCCTCAGTCAATAAATCATCAATATTGTAAAAATCTGGTTGAACATATTTGTCTTTCCCAAAATTATTTTCTTTTAATTCTTCAAAATTGATAGCGCTCATTATATTATTTTTTATAGATTTGCTGCAAAATTACACAAAACAAATTGAGACAACAAATGAAAGATTATCCATATTGCGTTTTTGCCCGAAAAATTAATATAAATGCACTGCTAGGCCTCTATGAAACAGAGCATTTAGTTGAAAACAACTTTTCGATAGATGTTCAAATCTGCTCGAATAATAAATATCAAAACAATGCCTACATAAACTACGAAACGATAATTGATGTTGTAAATCAAGCTTTTAATTTAGAAGAAAATATTTTGGAAAACATTGGGCATTTTATTATCAATAATATTCAAAACATTGAATCTAAAGCTGACTACATATATGTTTCAATTACGAAACTAAGCCCATCGATAAGTAACACAAGAGTTGAAGGATTGGGGATTGAAATACTATGGAAAAGGGAGTAGAAAAAAATAATTGACAATATATTTGAAAAACAATTAAAAAAGCCTACTTTTGCATCC
>JBDNIM010000055.1:0-2407 GCA_041688295.1 Bacteroidia bacterium | reverse complement strand
CAACAAAATGATAAATTCATTTAAAGACAATAAGCTAGACCATGTGTTGGTGAATGGCGATGCAAAAATCATTTATTACATTGCTGATAACGACAGCGACACGGCTCAATACAGCGGTGTGAATAAGGAATCGTGCAATAAAATGATGATTCAATTGGATTCGGGAAAGGTAGGTAAAATTCGTTTTTATGGCAAACCGATTGGCAAAATATATCCAATAACTGATTTTCCTGAAGGTGAAAAATATCTGGAGGGATTGGTTTGGCAAGCCGCCAAAAAGCCAAAGTTGGAAAGCTTTATGCTTAGAAAACAACTGATTCCTAAAAAATTTGTTGCTGAGAAAAAAACCAACAACAACATAAAAAAGCCCAAAGCCAAAGCAAAGAATGTTGCTCCCAAAAAATGATTGGTCGGGCGTTTTAGCCTCTGAGTTTGAAAAACCCTACTTTCAATCTTTAGATAAAAAAATAGATTTATTCTACAAAGCCCATGTTGTGTTACCGCCAATGGAATCGATTTTTGCCGCTTTTGAAAATACAAGTTTTGAAAACACCAAGGTTATAATCATTGGTCAAGACCCATATCACGGGGCCGGACAGGCCAATGGCCTTTGTTTTAGCGTTAATAAAAATACAAAGCTGCCGCCTTCTCTGAAAAACATTTACAAAGAAATGTTATCAGATTTGGGTTTAAACCCGTCAGAAAATGGCGACCTTACAAAATGGGCGAAGCAAGGCGTTTTGCTTCTGAATAGCACATTAACGGTGGCGGAAAACAAAGCAGGCAGCCATCAAAAACTAGGATGGGAAACTTTTACCGACTATGTTATTGAAAGCCTCAATTTAAAAAAAGACCATTGTGTATTTATTCTATGGGGCAAATTTGCTCAAGAGAAAGCCCGTTTCATTGACCTGAATAAACATTTAATTTTAAAATCGGCACATCCTTCGCCCCTTTCTGCGCACAATGGTTTTTGGGGAAATTCTCATTTTTCTAACACAAATGCGTTCCTTGTTGAAAAAGGTTTGCATCCAATTGATTGGGAAATAGAATGAAATGATTAAATTTGCAAGGTAAAAAACGAACAAAAATGGAACAAGAATCTGTTATCAATTTAAAAAATGCCGATATTTTTCAAGAAAAAAACTTGGTGTTACATCAGGTTAATTTTAACCTGAATAAAGGCGAGTTTGCTTATTTAATTGGCAAAACTGGCAGCGGAAAAAGTTCTTTTTTAAAAACATTGTATGGCGAATTGAAACTTGAATTGGGCACAGGCCAAGTGGCAGGATTCGACTTAAAAAACCTAAAACGCAGACAAGTGCCTAAACTTAGAAGACGCCTGGGCATTATTTTTCAAGACTTTCAGCTTTTGACAGACAGAAACGCAAAAGAAAATTTATACTTTGTATTAAAAGCAACCGGTTGGTCCAACAATATGGAAATGAATAAACGGGTTGGCGAGGTGCTGAAAATTGTAGGTTTGGAAACGAAAGATTATAAAATGCCACATCAGCTAAGCGGAGGCGAACAGCAGAGATTGGTTATTGCTCGGGCACTGCTAAACAAGCCCGAAATTATATTGGCCGATGAACCTACGGGTAATCTTGATCCCGAAATATCCAACGATATTACGCGCCTTTTGCAACAAATTGCAAAGGATGAAAATGCCGCTGTGCTAATGGCCACGCACGAAATGCGCCTGTTACAGGAGTTTCCGGCAAGGGTTATTAAGGTGGAACAAAACAAAATAAACGGTTGAAAACATAAATAGAAAACAAACAATTTAGTGACAAAAGCGTTATTTAAATGTCATGAAAACTATTATTATCGTTTGCACTGTTATCGCTTTTTTTTCATGTAGCTCAGTCAACAATACCAGCAATAATATTATGAAAGATTCAACAAACGACAGCAACAAACTAGTTTTAAACGACTCAGAATGGCAATCTAAATTGAGCCCCGAAGAATACCGTGTTTTAAGAGAAAAAGGGACAGAAAGGCCATTCAGTGGCGAACACGAAACCAATTGGGACAGTGGCACTTACATTTGCAAAGGCTGTGGCAGCGAACTTTTTCATAGCGACACTAAATTTGATGCTGGCTGCGGATGGCCAAGTTTTTATCAATCGATAAGCAAAGACAAGGTTAAAGAAATTAAAGATTTTAGCCACGGTATGGTTAGAATAGAAGTTGTTTGCGCCAAATGCGAAGGGCATTTGGGCCATGTGTTTGACGATGGCGTTGGCACACCAACAGGGCTAAGATACTGCATAAACTCTGTGAGTTTAGGTTTCAAAAAGAAATAGAATTAATTTCTGAGCATTTAGTTTTCTGCAATTTTTATTCAGAATATTGGCTGAGATTTATTGGCTGAGTCTAGATAGTCGAGCCTTAAAAAGCCATT
>JBDNIM010000505.1:0-1945 GCA_041688295.1 Bacteroidia bacterium | reverse complement strand
GATTGGTTTTGTTGTTTTTTAGGGTTGTTAAAACCGGCAGAGAATTGCTGGTTCTCGATGGCAATTGGTGTAGAATAGCGACTTTATATTGTGCCAAATCCGTTAGTTTTATCTCTGAAATGGGCAAAGCGTTTGCTTCATAATTTTGGTTGCTATTGATACATTCTTTAAGAGCGCCAATGTCTGGATGGGCAGAATTATAGGCAATTAATATTTTTTCTCTGCCATCTATAACATCAATGAAAACATCTTTTCTATTGTTTTTAAAAGTAACTTCCCCTTCCAATGTACTTAAATTAATAATTAAGTGCATGGCGCCTGGTTTTTTTGCAGCAATGTTTACATTTATGGTTTTGAAATACTGGGCATTGTTGATGGCCACTTTTTCCGAATGGAGCACGATGCCTTCGCTCGACACCGTTAAGTTTGACAAGCCATTTTGAAAGCCTTTGGCAGCTATTATTATTTCTAATGGAAATTCATTGTTTAAATAGGCAATGGCGTTGGCGTTCACCTCTTTAACCAAAGCATCATTCTTCTTGGTGCTGTCGCCCAATCCAATGCAATATAAAGCATTTTGGCTTTTAAATTGTTTGTATAGTGGGTTGCTGCCTCGGTTATATAAACCATCAGTTGCTATAATAACAGCTCCCACATTTTGTTTGTTGTAGGTGTTGTTTATATAGTCGAATATCTGGCTAATATTGGTTTTCTTCTCATTAAAACTAAAAGAATCTTCAGCTTTTAAATCGCCACCAAAGATAAGATACGAAACTTCAAAATCTTTGCCCAAACTTAGTTTAAAATCAAACCATTGTTTCTTAAATTCCGAATTGTAGAATTGTTTTTTAGTTGTGTTTCCAACAGATTCTGAATTGTCCATTATCATAATGATTTTAGAACCCTCTATTCTGTTTTTTTTATAAATTAAAATTGGCGAAAGCAGAAAAAACGAAAGTAAACTAACGCTCAAAAACCTTAGAATTGCCATTATTTGATGGCTGCGTGTTTTTATTTTGGGGCTGTAAAGCAACCATGCATAAGCAGCGCCAAGCATTAGGCAGAAAACAGTCATCCATCCCCAAGATCCTAAAACTAACTGCATCGCTTTTTGAAATTTAATGTAATAAAGTTAATCTTCATTCGATTGTTTTCGCTTCTATTTGTTCAACTCCTCTAATTTTCTTCTGCGCTCTTCACGCTCTTTTTCAATCATTTGCTGAAGCAGCTCTTCTTCTGTCAATGGTTTTTTGGGAGGCGCTTCTTTTATTTCTCCTCCTTTGTTTTCAATAATTGCTTTTTTAACTTTTATGCTGTCTTGCAAATTTGAAATAACCTTTGTCAGACTGTCTAATTTCGATGCGCTAACTTTGTTTTTTTGCTCTGCTAGCGTCAGTCTGTTTGTGGTTTTGTCTAGCACTTTGGTTTGGTCTTTTAACTCAATAAACAAGCTGTTGTTCTCGTTATTTAAAACCTTGTTTTGAGTTTCTAGGGTTTCAATCGATTTTTTTTGTTTGCTAACCATGTTCGATAGGTTAATAACAATATCGCCATCTTCTTGGTTCTTTTGAACACTTTGCTTAAACTCTTTTAGCTTGTTGTTGTCTTCTTCCAATTTAGTTACCTTAAAATTCAATTCATCCATTTCATCTTCTAAATTGCCAACTTTAAACCTTAGTCTGTTGCGCTCATTCAAAACTGCCGTATCGTTAGTTTTAATATTGCTTGTATTTTGATTAAGTTTTATCTTTGTTTTCAACTCATCAATTTCTTTATCTTTTCTCAGAATCTGGTCTTTTAGTTTGATAATTATTTGAGTGAAAGCCAGGTTATCTTCTTTTTCCGTTTTGTTTTCGTTGTCTATTAACTCTGTTTTGTTTTCCGTTAAAACCGTCAAATAATCAACCTTTGCTTTGCTGTCTTGTCCAATGTATAACCCAATCTT
>JBDNIM010000504.1:0-3353 GCA_041688295.1 Bacteroidia bacterium | reverse complement strand
GTGGTATTAAAGTGGCCTTGTTAACAACAGTTGCTGGTTTGATAGTTGCTATTATCTTACAAGTATTTTATAACTTACTTTTATCTAAAATTGATTCAATAGCTAACGAAATGGAAGATTCTTCTATCTCATTAACAGACATGTTGATCAAAAACAATATCGTAAAATAATTATGAATAAGCTTTCAAAAAATATATTCTATGGAATCACCATAGGGTTATCAATTTTGCTTATCGTTTGGATATTTGCTGCATCAAAAGACAATAAGCAAAGTCCAGTTGGATTAAGCTTGGTTTTAATGTATGTTCTTTTCATTGCAGCTATTGTTACTGCTTTGGCTTTAGCAATCAAAAGCTTAATTGACAATCCGAAATCGTTAAAAAACACGCTAATTGGGGTTGGTGTATTATTCTTGTTATTAGTAATTGGCTATTTCTTAGACAGTCATGAAATTTCAGAATCATGGGCAGAATTTGGTGTAACAACTCCATTCTTCTCAGGCATCATTGGTGGTAGTTTGATCGCTACTTGGTTGATTTTGGCTGGCGCAATTTTCTTAACTGTATTTGCATCAATTAAAGGTATCTTTAAAAAATCTTAAACTAAAAAATGGCTCGTAAAAAAAGAAGTTTACCCGAAATTAATGCTGGCTCAATGGCAGACATTGCGTTTCTGCTTTTAATATTTTTCTTGGTAACAACCAGTATTGATAGCGACAAAGGTATTCCAATTAAGTTACCCCCAAAATTAGAAGAAAACAGCCCGCCTGTTGATCAAAACAAACGAAATGTTTATGAAGTTCTTATCAACTCTAATAACTATTTGTTGGTAGAAAATAATTACATGAACTTAGAAGATTTGTGCGAAGCTACTAAAAAGTTTATCACCAATAACGGTGTTGATCCAAACTTAAGTGAAAGTCCTGATAAAGCCATTGTTTCTTTAAAAAATGACAGAGGCACAAGTTATGGCGTGTATATACAAATACAAAATGAGCTAAAAAGGGCTTATAATGAATTGAGAGATGATTATGCAATGGAAAAATTTGGCAGATTATATTCTGAATTACCAAAAGGAACCAAAGCCTATGAAGAGGTAAATACAAAATATCCTCAAAAAATTTCGGAAGCAGAACCTGAAAATGCTTTTAACAACTAGTGTTTTAAAAAAAAGAAGAAAAAAGAATTATGGCAAATTTTAAAAAGAAAGATGGATTGGGGTCGCAAAATATAAACACGGCTTCGCTTCCTGACATTGTATTTATGCTTTTGTTTTTTTTCATGGTGGTTACCAAAATGAAAGACAATGAACTTCTCGTGAGTATTGCAGTGCCAACGGCTACTGAGGTTACTACATTAGAAAACAAACAAGTTGTTACTTACCTTTATGTTGGGAAACCTAAAAATCCCGATATTTTTGGAACTGCAACCCGTTTGCAATTAAATGATGCTTTCAAAGACCCAAAAGCGATTCCTGTTTGGGTAGAAGAAGAGAAAAAGAGATTGCCACAAAATATGGTGCCTTTATTCACAGTTTCTATTAAAGCAGATAAAGAAGTTAAAATGGGTATTATGAATGAGATTAAAATGGGATTGAGAGAAGCGAATGCCCTTAAAATAATATATTCTACCAACAAAGGATTGGTAAAATCTAGGGATTAAGAAAATAAAAAATTAATATTAAAAAAAGCCTAATTGAATTTCAATTAGGCTTTTTTATTATCTTTCAATTTGTTTTACACCTGTTCTAAAAGTGTTCTAAAAGCCAAAACATTTTCGCCATATTTAGCATAAGTTTTTGCTTTTAAAGCAGGGCCATGCAATGATGAATATTGTTCATAATGTTCCATTGTTTCACAAAAATATTGTATGGCATAGTTTATGCCCTCGTTGCCTTCAACCTCCGACAACAACTTGAACATTTTGTGGCTATGAAAAAGCTCGCTTGCCATTACCTCTGGGATGTGTTCGTTTTTCATCCATTCTACCCATTCTTGTTCAATTTCATGGGGAATATTACATGTTACATTATATAAAATCATATTATTTAAGAATTAATTTTTTTCTAACCTTTCCACTTTTTTCTATTAAAAACCAATAACCATTGCTTTTGCCTTTACCTACAAAATTATTGATGCATTCTGTCTCTGTTAAGTTTTCAAAAAGTTGAAATTTTTCTATCGCCATTGCCAAATCGTCAAACTCTAAAAGTTTTACCCTTTCACCCAAAGTATTAATTGCTATAGTTTGATAAATGCCTTTAATTTTAGGGTCGCCTTGAAACAAGGTGGCAATGCCGTTTTGGAAAGTAGTTACTTTGTTGCTTTCAACCGAGCAAGCCTTTAGACCAGTATTAATCTTCACCTTGCCTGTTGTGTCTATATACACAATTTCATTATTCATAGAAACCGCACACAAACCTTCCGAAAATTCGGGTTCAAAACTACATGGTATTTCAAAGCCTTTGCTGATTTTAACATTAAAGAAACTATCAACAAATAAGTATTTGCCGCAAAAAGGGGTGTCGTTTTCGTTCATGTTTTCTAATTGATAATCGCCACAAGCAAATTGTATTAAAAAGAGATTAGAGCCAGGATTTTTATTTTTATAAAATTGCACTTGGCCAGGCTCGGCAGGATAGAAATTGCCCAATCTGTTTTTTGAATGAATAAATTCATTTTTCACATAATAGGTGTTGGTATCTTTAATAATGTCTTCTCTTTTAGGGATGGTTGCTATTAAAATTTTTGGATTTAGAACTACTTTAACAAAATATTCCTCTTTTATCTTGTCTCCATTTTATCTATATAATAAGTGGTATGGTATTTTTTCAGGGTATTACTGCCTTTATAAACTTTGGATTTGCCGTTTTTAAAAGGCAATACTCTGTTGGTTTGTGGCGAGCAGGCTGGTAGTCCTGTTTTTAATTTTATTTGCCCTAGTGTGTCTATAAATACTATTTCGTTCTTAATGTTTACTGCACAAAGCCCTTCGCCAAAACGAGGCTCAAAAGCACATGGTAAATCAAAAATTGGCATTATTTTTAATTTAAACTCTGTGTCAACAAAAACAAATTTGCCGCAAAGTCCGATGGTGTCATTCTTTTTGTATAATTTTGATTTGAATGGGTCGCAATAAAAAGGAATGCACAACAATGATTCACTGAATTGATATTTTTTAATGTAATGTGCTTTAAGGTTGCTGTCCAAATGTAATTTAACTTGTGCATTTATTTTAAAAAGGCCAATAATGATAGTCAATAATAGTAAATATCTTTTCATTTCTAGTTTATAAATCTTTGCTTTAATTCAGCAGTTGGCAACCAACATTCTTGTTTTTTGCCAAACCATTTAT